>JAJFJX010000172.1 GCA_021773655.1 Panacagrimonas sp. | reverse complement strand
GATGGCGGCGGCGGCGGGCCTGTCGGTGACGCTGGTGCCGGTGCTGATGGTGGCGTTCATCCGCGGCAGGATCGTCGACGAGCGGCGCAATCCACTCAACCGCGGGTTGATCGCCATCTACCGGCCGGCGCTGTTGGCGGTGCTGCGACACCCGCGCCTCACGCTGGGCATCGCGGCGCTGGTGCTGGGGGTGTCGATCTGGCCGGCAATGCAACTGGGCAGCGAATTCATGCCGCCGCTGGACGAGGGCGACCTGCTCTACATGCCCACCGCCCTGCCCGGTCTGGCCATCGGCAAGGGCGCCCAGATCCTCCAGCAGACCGATCGCATCCTCAAGAACTTTCCGGAAGTGGAGCGGGTGTTCGGCAAGATCGGACGCGCCGAGACCGCCACTGATCCCGCGCCGCTGGAGATGGTGGAGACCACGGTGATGCTCAAGCCGAAGTCGCAGTGGCGCGCGGACATGACGACCGAAAAGCTGATCGAGCAGATGGATGCCGCGCTGCAGATTCCCGGCATGGGCAATGTCTGGGTGCAGCCGATCCGCAACCGCATCGACATGCTCGCCACCGGCATCAAGTCGGCGGTGGGCATCAAGATCGCCGGGCCGGACCTGGACACGCTCGAAAGTCTGGGCGCGCAGGTCGAGCGCGTGGTCGGCCGGATCCGCGGCACCGCCTCGGCATTCTCCGAGCGCGTCTCCGGCGGCCGCTACATCGAGATCCACCCGGACCGCGTCGCCGCGGCGCGGCAGGGGCTGTCGATCGCCGACGTGCAGCGCATCGTGGCGCTGGCGATCGGCGGCCAGAATATCGGCGAGACGGTCGAAGGCCTGCAGCGCTTTCCGATCAACCTGCGCTACCCGCGCGAACTGCGCGATTCGCCAGGCGACCTGCGCGCCCTGCCCATCGTCACCCGGCGCGGAGCCACCATCACCCTGGACCAGATCGCCACCATCGAGATCACCGACGGCCCGCCGATGATCAAGTCAGAAAACGCGCGGCCCAACGGCTGGGTCTACGTCGACATCCGCGACCGCGACCTTGGCGGCTATGTGACCGAGGCGCGCCGCGTGGTGGCCGAACAGGTGCCTTTGCCGCCCGGCTATTCGATCACCTGGTCCGGGCAGTTCGAATACCTGGAGCGCGCCACCCGGCGCCTGCAGGTCGTGGTGCCGCTGACCCTGGCGATCATCCTGCTGCTGCTGTACCTGACCTTCCGCAGCCTGGCCGACGCCTTGCTGATCATGGCCACCCTGCCCCTTGCCATGGTCGGCGGGCTGTGGCTGATCTGGGCCCTGGGCCACGAGCTGTCGGTGGCCAGCGGCGTCGGCTTCATTGCGCTGGCCGGCGTCGCCGCCGAGTTCGGCGTGATCATGCTGGTCTACCTGCGCAGCGCCATCGAGCAGCATCGGCAGCGCGACGCAATGCGAAGCGACACGGACCTGGAAGCCGCGCTGATCGAGGGCGCAGTGCTGCGGGTACGGCCCAAGGCCATGACGGTGGCAGTGATCATCGCCGGACTGGTGCCGCTGTTCATCGGTGCCGGCACCGGCAGCGAGGTGATGCAGCGCATCGCCGCGCCGATGGTGGGTGGAATGATCACCGCGCCGCTGCTGTCGATGTTCGTGATCCCGGCTGCGTACCTGCTGATGCGGCGAGGGCGATCCAAGAAGCACGCACCATCGACCGACGGCATATCGACCTGAATGCGCAGCGGTCTTGACCCTGGAGTAGGGTCCGGACCGCAGGATCGCTGCAAGCCAAAACCAAAAGGAGAGCCATTCATGTCCCCGATCACCATCGGCGCCGCGGCCAGGGCGGCGGGAGTGGCCGTCGACACGGTGCGCTACTACGAACGCGAAGGCCTGCTGTGGCGCGCGCCGCGCACGGCCGGCGGCTACCGCCTATTCGACCTGGCCCAGATCGAACGACTGCGCTTCATCCGCCAGGCCAAGGCACTCGGCTTCACGCTGGACGACATCGCCGAACTGCTGCGCCTGCAGGACGGCGGTGGCGCCCGCGCACAGGTGCGGGATCGGGCACGGGCCCGTATCCAGGACCTGGACCGCAAGATTCGTGAGCTAACCGCCATCCGCGAGGCCCTGGCGGCGCTGGAGCGGCAGTGCCACGGACGCGGGCCCGTCGCCGGCTGTCCCATCATTCAGGGCGTACAGGCAGTCTCCTTGTCAGCCCCCGCTTTGTCAGCCCCGAAGGAGTCCTGATATGAACGCTGCACCCCCCGACTCACACGCACCCGACCCCGACGCCGCAGCCTGCTGCCGGGGCAAGGCGAAAGCCGAGGCGTCCGCCGATGCGCATTGCGCGGCCAAGGCGCCGGCCGATCCGGCGCCCGCGCATCACGCAGCTCACGCCCACGCAGGGCATGGCAGCGGATCGATGTTCGGCCTGACCACTTCGGCCACCGTCCACTGCCTGTCCGGCTGCGCCATCGGTGAATTCCTCGGCCTGGCCATCGGCGTCACGCTGGGCCTGAATCCCTGGGCGACGATGACCTTGGCCACCGCCATGGGCTTCGCCTCCGGCTACACCCTGGGACTGTGGCCGCTGGTGCAACAGGGCAGGAGCTGGGGCGCGGCGTTCAGGACGCTATGGCTGGGTGAAACCATCTCCATCGCGGTGATGGAGTTGGCGATGAACCTCACCGACTACCACGTCGGCGGCGTCACCGCAGGATCGATCTTCGCGTCGCAGTTCTGGATCGGTTATGCGCTCGCCTTGCCCGCAGGCTTCGTCGCTGCCTGGCCGGTGAATTGGTGGCTGCTCAAGCGCAGTATCAAGCAGCCCTGCCATTGAGCTGTCGATGCTCGGACCGGCCTCGGCGCGAGGAGGCCATCGGACAGCAGCCCGCGCCCGGTGCGTGGCGGCCTGCAGAAGTCATCTGTCGCAGCAACTGCCACGAGCGGATCGATGCCTTGATCCGCGCACGGAACCCGCGCGTGCCCGCGCGCCCGGAAGTCAGGTCTGCGCCGCTGCTCGAATGTCCGCAGGTATGCGCAGCTCGTAGGTTACCCCGGTCCCGCGAGCACGAAACGGCAGGTTGGGGCCTCGTTGCGAACTGAAATAGAGCCGGCTGCCATCGGGCGAGAATGCCAGGCCGGTCAGTTCCGAACGCGCATGGCCTGCAGCGAGCAGGGTGACGGCATCCTGCCCCGGGCGCAGCACGATCAGGCGCGTTGCCGCGCCGTCCTCTGACACCACGATGTCGCCGGCAGGGCTGACCACCAGTCCGTCGACATCGTGAACGGCCAGCGCTTCCAGCGTGTTGTCGAACACGGCCTCGATCAGGCAGTTGTCGATGTCCAGCGCGTACACGCGGTTATCGCCCTTGCAGGCGAAGAACACGATCGCACGGCTGGGCCGGTCACCCCCCGGCGGAACGGTTCGCAGCGCCGGCGGCAGCGTGTGCACCCAGATGCCTTCGGCGCCGCGGAATACGGTGCCGGGGACGTCCAGCCCGTCCCGACGTCGCGCGGCCCGAACCTGCGCCTGGGGCGCCAGCGGCTCCGGCACGTCCACCCATCGCGCTGGGCGCAGGGTTCGCGCCTGCGCGCTGCTCTTCGCATAGCCGCCGTCCTGCTCACCGGACACATTGAGCACCTGGAGTCGGCCGTTCTCCAGGTCGAGACGATCCCCGGAGTCGGTGCTCGTACGCGCCGCAGATTCGAAGCGATACAGACGGCCGTCCCCGGCGTCCTCGGTCAGGAACAGCGAGCGGGTGTGCAGGTCCACCGCCACCGCCTCGTGGTTGAAGCAGCCCAGGGCCGGCCATGAGCGCGCGCCGGCTGGCCCGCCGAAGGGATCGCATTCGTACACCAGGCCGTCGCCGATCTCCTCGCAGGACAACCAGGTCTGCCAGGGCGTGGCGCCGCCCGAACAGTTGCGGCGCGTGCCGTCCAGCACCCGATAGGCCGCTTCCACGCGCCCGTCCACGTCGAAGCGCAGCGCACTGGCGCCACCGACCGAGTTCGATTCGCAGTTGGACACATACACCCAGCCGCCCTCGGGCGCAGCGAAGCAGGCGCCACCATCGGGCGCCTTGTGCCAGGGGTGGCCGCCAATGCCGAAGGGGTCGAAATGTCCGCTGACCGGATCGAACAGATGCCGGGCAACCGCGCGCAGACCAAAGCCGCGCGGTGCGCGAATGCCGTCCACCCCGGTATCCACCAGCGGGCCGATTCCGGACAACGGCCCGGCAGGAATGAAAATCCCGGAGCGCGGGCTCGACGCACATTGCGCGAAACCGGGAACCAGGCCGGCCAGGGTCCCCGCAGCGCCCAGGAACAGCATGCGCAGTACCTCGCGCCGGTGGAAGGTGTGCATCGGAGAGCAGAATCCGGAGGTGGACGAACCCGCTGCATTTCGCGGGCAGCAGGTGACGCGCGCGTGACCCGCGGATTACGGCTCTGCTTCGATCACCGCCCCCCCGGGCAGGAGAGATGCGGTCCGGCCCTCCAGAGGCGCCCACAGAACATGTTCGCGATGACGGCCGGCGCGGGCCACCTCACGGTAGGCCTGGGGCAAGCCAAGAGGTGGCAGTTCATCGGAGGGCATGGCGACATGGCTGTGCGGTGCGCGTGCAAGGGCTGCCCGCAACGCCTCGGGCGTGGCCGCCTCGATCGCGCGGCCCCGGGTATAGAACTGCGCAGAAAACGGCCGGCGCGGGTAGTAGACAACCGTGGCCTCTCGCGGCAGCGCCGCCAGCAGTGCGCGCTGTGATTTATCGGCCGCCTGCCAGGTATTGAATACCGGAAGCGCCACTGCGAAACCGAGCGGCATCATCATCGCGACCGCCGCCAGCGACCGCGCCGACAGCACGCGACCGGTGCTGGCCGGTTCCAGGCTCGCCAGCAGCAGCGCGAACGCGGGCAGACCGGGCAGCAGATAGGTCGGCAGCACGCTGCCGGCCAGCGTGAACAGCAGGCCGGGGGCGAACGCAAAGCCCAGCAGGTACACCCGCCACTGCAGCGGATCGGCCGGCGCTTTCGGCGTTGCGGCTCCGATGCGGCTGTGCCGAGCCTGCCAGCGCCTGAAGGCGATGAAAGGTATCAACCCGGTCCACGGCAGCACGCTGGCCAGCCACAGCAACCAGATGTAGCCCCTGGGCCGGTCGTGCACGCTGCCGTAAAGATCGCCGGCCCAGGCGGGATTGGTGAAGCGCTGAAAGTGCTCGCCGACCAGAAAGTATTCAAGAAAGCCCGGGGTCCGCTGTTCGGCCAGCACGTACCAGGGCAGCGCGATCATCACGCTCAGGAGCAGGCCGCCCGCCCACGGCAGTGCGCGGATCGAGGACCACAGTCGTCCGGTCGACATCATCCATAGCAGAATCGGCGCGCCGACCAGCACCAGGGCGACCGGCCCCTTCGCCAGCAGGCCCAGACCGAGCGCAGCGAACAACAGGTAACGCCATCGCAGCGCGTGATCCACGGGAACGGCGACGCCGAACCAGAACGCGGTCATGGCCAGCGTCACCGAGAACGCCAACG
>JAJFJX010000171.1 GCA_021773655.1 Panacagrimonas sp. | reverse complement strand
TTAACGCCAAGCCAAAACCGCGATACCGGCGTGTCGATGGCGTGAAAGTCATCACGCACTACGAATCCTATCCTTGGGAAGAAGGCACCCGCGAAGAGATCCACCGCGGCAAGCCTCACCTGATCTACGGGAACCCGTGGGTGGCGGCCTACACATTCTCAGATCCCATCATGCAGAACATCGATAGCCAGGAGCGAGCCGCATGAAACAGGCAGACCTGAAACCGTGTGCGCTTTGCAACAAAGGAGTGCTGGCCGACCGCAACATCGCGTTCTATCGGATCCGCGTCACCAACTTCGTGGCTGATATGGGCGCCATAAATCGCCAGGTCGGTTTGGAAATGCTGGTTGGCAATCCCACGATCGCCAACGTCATGGGACCCGACGACGATATCGCGATTCCGTTTTCCGAAGGCGACTGCCTCGTGTGCATGACCTGCGCAACGACCAAGCACATCGGCGAATTGATCGAGATCCAGCCATGAAACCCCGCGCGATCACCGATGCCGCATACGAGCGAGTCCACCACCGGCAGCGCCTTCGCCAATACCTGATCGAGTCAAATCGGATCGAGGCGATTTTCTCACCGGTAAACGAGAAAAATGTCGACGCCTTCGAGGACTTCCTGAATGCGAGTCCGCTCACGATCGAGCGCCTCGGGAAGTTCGTTCGCCAGTGCCAGCGGAGTGCAGTACTCCGCAGCTCACCGGGAATGGACGTTCGGGTCGGCAATCACATCCCCCCAGGCGGTGGCCCAGAGATCGTCGCCGAACTGCGGCTCATTTTAGGCGACCTGCCGGCGACACCTCGTGGGGCATACCTGACCCATAGTGCCTACGAGACTCTCCATCCATTCTCGGACGGCAACGGTCGGTCTGGACGGGCGCTATGGGCGTGGCAGATGACCCGCGCCGGTTACGACCTGAGCATCGGTTTCCTGCACAAATGGTACTACCAGTCGCTCGAATTCGGGCGCACGCCATGAGCACGGTCTTTTTCACCGCCGACCTTCACTTCGGGCATGAGAGCATCCTGCGGTACGTGCCCGAACATCGACCGTTCGACACGATCGAAGCGCACGACGAAGCGATCGTCGACCGGTGGAATTCGACCGTCGGCGCACGCGACACGGTCTACGTTTTGGGCGATGTGGTCTGGAATCACGGCGCCGCCGACACCCTTCGGCTCCTAAACGGCACTCTACGCCTCGTCCTTGGCAACCACGACAACGCTCACGTTGACGTTCTCAGCGGGTGGTTTCGATCTGTCTCGGGTTGCAAGGAGTACCGCCGCGGGATCCTCACCCACATCCCGGTCCACCCCGGCCAGTTTGAGCGCTACGCCTTCAATATCCACGGCCATCTACACGCCGAGTCCATCAACGACCCGCGCTACATCTGCGTGTCGCTTGAGCAATGGGGACTCCGCCCAGTCTCGATCGATGAACTCCGAGCAACCGGTCGATTGCCGACGAGAAGGGCTGCAGCATGACGACGCGCACCGACTGGCGCGTGACCACGCGCTCCGGCGGCACCTTCAAACGCGAAATGTTCGGGACTGAAGCCGCCGCCAACGACCGGGCCACCAACTACCACGCGGCAACTGGCGGCGGGGCCACGGTTGAACGCGTCGAGACCACACTCGTCAACACCATCAAGGCAGAGGAATCCTATGGCCGAAACAACGATTGATGAGATCTCGGAGGACACAAAATGAGCCAGCAGGTAGCGGCTACACGATCAACGTCAATGCTCAACGAGTCCGGCGATCTGACGTTCGTTTGGACCGAAGATGACGACGACAAGGTCATCCCTGTTATCCAAAAGAAAATGGAGCAAGGGGTGGTGTTCTTCGTGGTCGAGCCGCGCGGATTTGGCTTCCTGCCACCGCGAAAAACGACATTGCACAAGGCGTCGGACGCCACAAAGAAGCGTGCCATCTCGGTCTCGGATGAGGATTTCAGCGCTCTCCTGAACGCCGGCACTGGCGATCTTGCCAAACCGGCGGGACCGGTCAAAACAGTTCGCCGCGCGAAGACCGCCAAAGAAGCCGGCACTGCCCACACCGTAGGCGTACAGCAGGCCAAGGGCGGGTGATGAAGATCCAAACCGAGCCGCTGGACGACTACGTCCAGTATTTCATGGAGGCGGCGTCGGAATGTGGCGAGGTGACCTTCATTGGATCAATCGTTCCGACGCTTTATGGCGACCGCGCTCTGCTGCGCGAGATCGTCTATCGCGAAGACAGGCGAAAAACGTTCCGAGATCGGCAATCGATTGCCATGGAACTTGAGAAGTACGGCGTCGAGTTGGCCAAAAATCTGCCTCCGGCGCGTCGGAAAACCATCATGATTCATGGCTTAGGGTCGCTGCGATATCACGTCCGGATGATCTGCAACCACATCGCCGACTGGAACTACTTCGACGAGACCGTTGGCGGTTGTCTTGACGATTTTCGCAGGATCAAACGGATTGATCGATTTCGCCAGCCGACGCCGCGGGCGCGCCGCAAGCTGCACAGCCCGAAAGCCATCCGCCGACGGCTGAGCAAGCATGACGAAGAACTCCACCACATGCGCCGCTTATTTGAGTTGGTGACTTCGATAGACGCCGTGTCACTGGCAGAGGCTGAGCCGGTCGAAGAATTGTGGGAGGATCTGGAGCGCCAGCGCCAGGCCGACCGCAACCGGCGAGTTCTTGCGATGCGGCGGCCGGGCATCAAGCCCCGGCCGCGCCAACCGAAGTCGACCAAGCGCGCCGCCCTGTTTGCCGCCAGTTTACTCGGCGCCGCGGCTGTTTCATCGTTCGCGCGCGGTGAGGAGGTGATGCTGCCGGCCGACGATCTGACCCTCGGCGTGAAGCTCAGCCGCAGTATCCACAGCATGGGTCATGGCGCCGTTGAGGTCCGGTTGCGCGAGCCTGGTGGCGATCTTGTGTCGCACCTCTGCGTCTATCAGGACGCTACCCCAGCGTTGGATCAACTGGCCTCAATCGCGATGCATGTTGCCACCGGCGACGCGCAGCACATCGTGCGGACTGGAAATCTGTACGGTATCAACAAGCCGGACTCACCGTTGATCGCCGGCCGCATCAAGCCGCCTCCGGCTGGGCACGACCCCCAGGACGCCCTGCAGGTCTTCGGCAGCGATTACCAGCGGGATAGGCTGCTTGTCGCCGCATACCAGCGCGATATGGCTCAAGTCTATCTCGACGCCGTAACAGTCGCTGTATTCGGGCGGGACGCGAAGCATCTCCTGCCATCTGTCGGCGACGGCCCCGGTATCTTCGGCGAGGGTGAGACCTGACCAGTGGGCGGCAAGAACACCTTCAACTATCCAGATTGGCCGCGGCGCATGAGCGCGACAATGGCTTCTGCGTATATGGGCGTCTCGCCGACCAAGTTTGCCGACCGCGTGAAAGACAGCGCTTACCCTCCCGGCTTCGCCGATGGAGGCAATATGCTTTGGTATAGGGAAGACCTGGATGCGTGCCTTGATCGGCTGCGCTCCGGCGACCCACACTCCAGGACGGATACTGTTGATCCGATAGCAGCACTGGAGGGGGCAAATGTGGATTGAGGTCGGAGGGGTCCGGATCGAGATCAAAGGTGTCAAGTGGGTGCGCCGCGCCGAAGGCGGGTTCTATCTGTACTGGCGCAAGACTGGCGAGCAGCTACCCGACAAGGACCCGGTGGCGCTCGTTCAGCGGATCGCCGAGCTCCGCGAGGAAAGGAAGCCGCAGCCGCCGGGGTATGGCACCTGGTCGAGTCTAATAAGAGTCTACAGGGACAGCCCGGAATACCGGGAAAAGGCTCCATTGACGCTGCGGGACTATGAGCGCCACCTGACGGCCATTGACCGGGTCTGGGGGCGCTCCAGGGTCAAGGACACCGCCGCCCCGGCTCTAATCGCCCATCGCAATAAGCTCGCCAGCAAGCCGCGCAAGGCGAACTACCGCATGCAGGTTTTTTCCCTGCTGTTCGGCTTCGGCGCGTTCGTCGATCCGAACCAATTTGGCAAGGCCAATCCGGTGAACATGCGGCGCATGAAGCTCAAGCAGGGCCCCGGTTACTCACCATGGCCCGAAAACGTCATCGATGATTTCGATAAGGCTGCCTACAAAGAGCTGAGATGGGTTGTCGGCGCGGCCTTGGAGACATGCCAACGCGGGCAGGACGTCATCCGTCTCGCATGGACCCATTGGCACGGGGAGGGCATTGAGGTGTTCACCCAGAAGAAGACCAAGGCCATGTTAGCGATCCCGGCCAGCGACCGGTTGAAGCAAATCGTCGCCGAACTTCCCAGGACCGACTTGGTGATGTTCACCACAAAGACCGGAAAGCCCTGGACCGAGGGTAATCTAAGAAACGAGGTCCGGAAGACCCTCAAAAAATGTGGACATACCGGCTACGGTCTTCACGGGCTCCGATTCAAGGGAGCGCGCCGACTTCGCCTGCTTGGTTGCGGGCCTGACATAATTGGAGCTCTCACCGGCCATGCTACGGAGCGGATGGTTCGGGAGTATTCAGAGCGTGAGGAACGGGCATCAGAAGCGGTCGTCCACCTGAACCGGGCACAGGATAAGAACGGATGACGGGCCTTTTTGACAAACTGCCGGGGTCAAAGTGACAAATCGTTTGACGCCTGCCGCGAGAACCGTTTACTTCCAACCCCTTGGCCCGGTGGCAGAGTGGCTATGCAGAGGATTGCAAATCCTTGTACGTCGGTTCGATTCCGGCCCGGGCCTCCATTCTCCCTCGCCTCATCAACCGGATAGAACGGTACTCGCAATGGCACATGGCACAAAGACGGTCGTCTATGCGGCGCTTATCGGGAACGGACTGATCGCCATTACCAAGTTCGTCGCTGCCAGCATCAGCGGTAGTTCGGCGATGCTGAGTGAAGCGATCCTCTCGGTGGTCGATACGGGTAATCAGGCGCTGATCTTGCATGGCTTGCGGCGGGCCGGGAAGCCGGCAGACGCCAAGCATCCGTTCGGCTATGGGATGGAGCTGTACTTCTGGTCGTTCGTTGTCGCCATCCTGCTGTTTGGCATTGGCGCCGGGGTGTCGATCTATGAGGGCGTGCAGAAGGTTGCGAACCCGCATGAACTGGGCAACCCGCTGATCAACTATATCGTGCTTGGGTTGGCGATGGTTTTTGAGGCCGGCGCCTGGATGGTGGCGTTCCGCGAGTTCCGCAGCACCAAGGGCAGGCGCGGATATTGGGAGGCAGTGCGGGTCAGCAAGGACCCTGCCCTGTTCACCGTGCTGTTTGAAGACACGGCGGCGATGCTTGGACTGATTACGGCAATGGTCGGGATTGCGTTGGCTCAGGTGCTGGAAATGCCGGTGCTCGACGGCGTCGCATCGATCTTGATCGGGGTGATTTTGGCGGTGACGGCAGGGTTGCTGGCGTTCGAGACGAAGGGCCTGCTGATCGGCGAGGCGGCGAGCGGGCGAGTCAACGATGGCATCCTGCGGCTGGCAACAGCCGATCAACGAGTGCTGCATGTTAACGAAGCGTTGACGATGCACTTCGGACCCACGGACGTGCTGCTGAACCTGAGCCTGGATTTCGAGGATTCGCTGTCGTCGGCGGAGGTCGAGGCGGCCATCAGCGACCTGGAACGGCGCATCAAGACGGCACATCCGGAGATCAAGCGGGTGTTCATTGAGGCGCAGAGCCGGCTCGGACACCGCCGAGACCAATCTGCACCGGGAACCGCGTGAGCCTGACGGCGACGCTGCTGGTTCTGGGGGCGGTGGTGCCGACAGCGTTTCTGTCGGGGATCTTTGGCATGGCCGGCGGTATCATCCTGATGGGTGTGCTGGTCACGGCGTTGCCCGTCGCACAGGCCATGGTGCTGCACGGGGTCATTCAGGCAGTGGCGAACGGATCGCGGGCGTTGTTCCTGCTGCCGCACATCAGATGGCGGATCATCGCCATGCACCTGGTGGGAGCGGTTGCGGCAATGGCGGTGCTGGCGCGGTTGTCGGTGGTCCCCAACGCGCTGGTGGTGCTGATCATCCTGGGGGCGATCCCTTTCGTGCACCGGGGGGTGGCCCGGTTGATACGCGTGCATATTGAACAACCGGGGATGGCTGTTGTCGGCGGGGTTTTCACCACCGTGTTTCAAGTGCTGTCAGGCGTCGCCGGCCCGTTGCTCGATACCCTTTACGTCCACTGTACATTCGACAAGCTGTCCATCGTGGCGACGAAATCGGCCACGCAGTCGCTTTCCCACATGCTGAAGGTGGTCTACTTCTCGATCATCGTCGCCGAACTACTGCCGAACAACCGGCCGGAGAACGATGGGGCGGTGCTGCCGCTATGGTTGTTCGTGGCGGCAGCGGTGCTGGCTGTGGCGGGGACGGCGGCCGGCAACCGGGTGTTGCGCCGGATGCCCGAACAGCAATTCAGAACCTGGACCCAGCGCATCGTGCTGGTGATCGGAATGGTGTTTCTGGGGCGGGCGGGGTTCGTTGCCGTTGCCGGGTGATGGTGTTCGCAGCCCCCCTTGAGGGCCGGGCTGTGGTAGGGTTGCTGGCTATGGACCGCCGATATACCGCGAACATCTTTCGGGTACGCTTGGGTGAAGCGTTGGCCCGGTCGGGCATGAGCCGATCAGCCCTGGCGCGGCGGTCGGGGGTCGACCGGTCGACGTTGTCGCAACTGTTGGCGATCGACCAAGGGCGACTGCCGAGAGCCGACACGGCGGCGGCGTTGGCAATCGCCTTGCAGGTCAGTCTCGACTGGTTGTTGGGGTTGAGCCAGGAGGCCAAGCGCGGCGCCGACATCCTGCACGAATCACTACAGATCACGCCGAGCGCACGGACGCCGGTCGATGCCGGGCTGGCCCGATGGCACGCCGAAGCCGCCGGATACAAGATTCGCTATGTGCCGACCACCCTGCCCGATCTGGCCAAGACAGACGCCGTGATCCAGCACGAATACCGGGAGCCGATCACCAAGACGACGGCGCAAGCGGCGGCCGTGACCCGGGACCAGCTGGATTATTCGCGGATGCCGGAAACGGACATGGAAATTTGCATGGCGCGGCATACCTGGGAAGAATTCGCACTTGGCCACGGGCTATGGACAGCGCTGGACGCTGCCGCCCGGCAGGAGCAAATCGACCGGATGACCGGTATTCTGGACGAGTTATATCCGTCCCTGCGGCTGTATCTGTTCGACGGTCTGGGGCTCTATTCTGTGCCCTATATGATCTTCGGTCCGAAGCGCGCGGCGGTCTATATCGGGCAAAGCTATTTCGTGTTTAACACCACGGAACATGTGCGCGGGCTGACCAATCACTTCGATGAGTTGGTGCGATCAGCCGTGGTTCAAGCGCATCAGACAGCGGAGTTTTTGCGGCAGTTGAGTGTTCCACCCGCGACCTGAATACGGCGACCCGCGCGAGATTCTCCATCCTTTTGCCTACACGACGCAGCGTGATTGCGCAGAGATTGTTGCGTTCGCCGTGCATGCATTACATGCCAACCCGGCGTTGCAACGTCATGTTCAGTATCCTGCATTTTAACTTATTGGTAACTGCAATGGGTTACGAGCTTCAACACGGTGTCAATTCAACGACACACTGATTGCTAAATTCAATAGGAGAGTGTTATGGCTGCAACTGGTTCGGTGGCTAAAAAGGCCCCCGCCAAACGCAAGTCGGCGACTCGCAAACCGGCCGCCCGCAAGGCGACCGCGCGCA
>JAJFJX010000018.1 GCA_021773655.1 Panacagrimonas sp. | reverse complement strand
GTCTACTACCGCCAGCATCACAGGCGTCACGACCGGCACCACCACCACGGCCATCGATACCGTGACCACCACCATCGACGCGACTGGCACGGTGGGCACGGACACGACCGCCGCGACGACCGCCATTACGATCACGACGGCCGCCGATACCGTCACTGAGTCGTGATCGGCCTGGCACTGCCGGCGGCCCCGAGCCAGGGTCTGAGTCCGACCAGCAGGGCAGCGATGGCGGCGCGGGCCCATCGGTCCGAATCCGGGCGCGCTAGGCGCCGGGACAGCGTGCGGTCGAACCAGCGCAGCAGCCGCGGCGGCTCCCATCCGAGCAGGACGTCGACCGCGAACAGCGGCTGCCAGGCCTGTGCCCGCAAACCTTCGCTCATCCGTTGTGCCAGCGTCGGATCGCGCGCCAGGGCCTCGACGAGATGGCCGTGTGCCAGCACCAGCAGCGGCCGCAGATCCAGCGGCCGGGATCGGGACTGTTCACGATAAAGGCCCTGGGCACGATCAAAGAAATCGGCCAGTCCGATGTCGTGCATCCACACCATCAAACCCATCGCCGCGTAGCGTCGAATCCGACCTTCGCTTTCGAAACGGCGCGCCGAAGTTCCCAACCGGCCCGGCAACAGAACCCAGCGCCCGGCATCGAAAATGCGCCGGGCCATGCGCTGGTCCTCGAAATACGGGTGCGATTCGTCGAAGCCGCCGAGCGCCCGGAAAAACGCCGGCCGCAGCAACAGGCCCTGGTCGCCGTTGATGGTGCCTGCACGACCGCTGCGGCTCTTGGCTTCCATCCAGCGGTACAGCGCCGCGGAACCGGTATCGGCGCAGTGGAAGACCAGGCCGAAGTGACCTGCGACCGGCGTGCAGGTGTCCTGCGCCTCGGCGGCGTCGAATGCCTCGACCGCCCGGCGCAGGAAAGCGGCATCGGGCAGGTGGCTGTCGGCGTGCAAGAACAGCAGGCGCGGCGCGCGGGCGCGGCGGGCACCGGCATTCATCTGCGCCGCTCGCCCCCGTTGCGCCTTCACCACGGTCGCACCTGCGGCTTCGGCCAGGCCGCAACTGGCGTCCTGCGACCCGCCATCGGCCACGACGACGTCCAGCGCCAGATCCTGTCGGTTCAACTCGTCAAGCAGGCGCGGCAGTTCCGTGGCCTCGTCCAGGACCGGAATGATGACGCTCAGTTGCGCGCGCCCGCTCATGCCGGGCGTTGCGCATCGGCCGGTGGGTCGAGCAGGAAGAACCAGCCTTGGGCATCGCACAGGGCCGACTGCCCGGTGCGGAAATACCCGTCCCTGCAAGCGTGGCTCCAAGTCTCGGCGGCATCGAGGTAACCGGCGGACAGGCCCTCGCCCGCCAGGGTCAGTTCGCCGCGCTGGCCTGGTTCGCAGATGCCGCCCCTGGAGTCGCGCACCTGCGCATCGACATGGGCCAGCGCGCGCCCGGAAGCCCCCGGCGGTGGCATTGCCTCGGCCGGGGCACCCAGAACATTGAAGCCAGCCTCCGCGCAAGAATGTGCCGGGCTGACCGCGATCTTGTGCCGCGCCAGGCTTGCGCCGACATCGGTGGCTTCATGAGGGCCGATCAACCAGGCGTGACGCAGATGATCCGGCGGCGCGGAATCAAAATCGGCATGCGCGACCACGGCGGCGAAGTCGGCGGCGGACCCCATCCACGAGGTGACCTCCAGGCTCCTGGAGACGCGCAGCACTTCTTCTGCTTCCGGGCGCGACGGCAACACCACGCGTCCACCCACCGCGAGCAGCGGCAGCGACAGGCCATGCATGCCGGCCTGACCGCAGGCGGAGATCTGGACCGTGCAGTCCTCCGGGCCCAGGCCCCATTCCATGGCCGTGGTGCGCGCATTGGCGAGCACCTGGCGGTAAGGCACCAGCACGGCGTGGGGTGCGCCACCTGCGCCAGAGGAGAACACGATGGAGTGGATGCTTTCGGCCGACAGTTCCACCGGTTCGAGCGGCCGGCGACTGGAATAGCCCATCCAGTTGCGGTATTCCTCGAGATCGATGCGCGGACAGCTGAATGCCTGCGCGGCCAGCGTCTCGTGGCGCAGATCGGAGATCACCAGGCTTGGCGCGACGACCCGGGCGGCGTCGCGCAGCGCGGCGACCGGATGTTGCGGATCAAAGGGCACGAAGATGAAACCGAGCTTGGCCGCTGCGAAAAACAGGTCGAAATGGGCCAGGTGGTTGTCGGCCAACAGGCCCACCCGCTCGCCGAATCCGAGCCCCATGCCATGCAGGTGGTTGGCCAGGCAGATTGCCCGCGCATTGACGTCCCGATAGCTCAGCCAGCGGCCGTTGGCCCAGATGGCCGACCGCTCCGGCGTCAGTTCGGCGCCCCACCCGGCGAGGTCGAATCGCATGATCGCTGTCGGCTGCCCCAAGGAGCCGACACCTTACCTCAAGCCTTGAGCGGATCCCTGGCCTGATCGAGGACCGCGGCCCGACCGGAACTCAGCGCCTGCGAATCCTTCTGCTGCGGTCGGCCTTCGGCAGCACGCGACGTATTCTTTTCCCTCTCAGCGCCGTGAGGGGCACAGCCGGGCGACCGCAGCGCGTGCGATCCGGGCGCGCTCGCTGGCGTCGGATGCTGCCTCGTCCAGCCCGTCCTGCAACACCAGTGCATGACCGACGCCCAAGACCACCCAGGCTGGCGCTGCGACCCCGTCCGGGCCCGTATCGGCGCCCGCTCCGGAAGGCATCGAGTCGGCATAGTGCGCCACCAATTGACCGAAGAATTCGCGATGCGCCAGGGCGTCCACGAACTGGCTTTCCTGCACGATGCGGTACTGCCCCGGATGTTCGTCGATGAATCGGACAAAGGCCTCGACACTGGCCGCCAAGGCTGCGTTGGGCTCGCCGACCACCGCTGCCCGCATGCAGGCGCGCAGCGCCGTGCCGATGTCACGGACCAGGGTGACGAAGACCTCTTCCTTGGTCCGGAAGTAAAGGTAGAACGTCCCCTGCCCGACCCCGGCGCGGGTCGTCACCGAACTCACCGAAGCGGCGTGAAAGCCTTTCTCGGAAAATTCCTGCTCTGCAGCTTGCAGCAGGCGCTGACGGGTTGCCTGCCCGCGCGCAGTGGCCGGCAGCAGTGGATTCCGGGCAGTAGCGGACGCGCCGGCTTCGGACTCGAAGATGGGAAAGGAGGTGGCGTTACTGGAGCGGGCTTGGAGCATGGTGCACTTGATTCCGGCGTCAAGAAGGAGGCTGTTTCTCCAATCACGCAGGAATCCCCGATAGGGTTCCAGGTTTTTTGCAGCGTTGCCGGCTCGCGTCAGGGGCTGGTCAGTGGCAGCACGGCAGGTCTCGGTCGCCGCCGCCGGGGCTGGCCGTCCGCGCGCGCCTGCTTGAGGGTCAGCAGACAGGTCTCGAAGGCGCGCGAAATGGCGGTCTGATTGCGGATTCGCGCAATTCTCGGCCAGGTGGCGCGCTCGCCCTCCCCGATGAACCGGGTCAGCTCCCGAGCATCGAGATTGCTGAACAAGCGCAGCAACTGCCGGGGAGAATGGCGCGGCAGGATGGTGATGTCCCCAGAATAGCGCTGCGCCATGACGGCGTTGAGCTGGTCGGCCACGCGGCGCACCGGAGAGCCCTGCAGGTGGGTGCGGGCCAGACGCAGGGTGCCACGACCGGCGTTGAGGGCCAGTTGCCGCGCCAGCGGCATCAACCCGCGCGACTGCAGTAGCTCGTCGGTCATGAATGGAACGACATGCGGATTGGTCTGGCTCACGATGTAATGGTTGACGTTGTGCAGGCGTGCCAGGCGCAGCATCGGCAGATCGCTGTACACGGTGCCGTCGATCCAGCGCTTCGACGGCTGGTAGGGCACCACCGCGCCCTGAAAATCACGCGCCAGCAACTGTACCGGCGGGAACACCCCGGGCACCGCGCACGATGCCAGGATCGCCTGGCGCATGAGCGCGTGCGGAGCGGTGAGGTAATTGAGCAGGCGGCTCTGCTGGTGCGCCTCGGCGGCAGACACCGTCACCCCCATGATCCGGCGCGTGCGCTGAAACGCCTCGGTAAAGGTCTCCTCGCCGACGTTGTTCTGCAGGCATTGCTGCAGTTGAGCCGGATCCATGAGCCCGCCGCGGGCCAGAGCATGGCGCAGGTTCAGGCGCTGGAAGGCGGCCAGATTGAGGGTTTGGGAGTCGAACATCGCGGGCAGCTGCTCATCGACACGGGTCGCGACCATGCCGCCGATGATGGCTCCGGCACTGGATCCGCTGATCACCCGCGGCAGCAGCCCCTGTTCGAACAGGGCCTTGATCACGCCGAGGTGAAACATGCCCAGCGTCGCCCCGCCGGACAGCAGCATCGCGCTGCGACCGAAACTGGTCCCGGTGCGCTTGAAGAAGACGATCTTCTCCTCGGCTCCGAAGTCGGCGAAATCACCGGCGCAGAGATAGTCCAGGCAGCGCACCACCTCGGCGACATAGCTTTCGATCAGGTGCTTGGTGCCGACCCGGGCGAAGGCGTAGAGCGATGGCGCAGTGATGTTGCCCAGATTGCCGTGCAGGCCTTCGTGCAGGGCATGGACCAGGTGGCGCACTTCGCCCCTGGCGCGCAGGCGGCGCATCTCGTCGAGCCGTTCGCGGATCAGCAGATGGTCGTAGTCTTCGCTGGCATCGTCCTGTTTCCACGCCTCCGCGCCCTCCAGCACGTCCAGTTCCAGCGCAATCTGGCGCCACTCGGCATAGCTCTGCGCATGGTCGAGTTCGCGCCGGCGACGCGCGAGCGGATCTCTGAATGATCGTTTGGCCAACATGCACCGAGTGTAAGCCAGCGCTCCGGCGCACCGGCATGACCGTGGCGCCTGCGCAGTTGCCGCACGCCTGGCCTGAGCATCTACGACAATGGGCCATGGAATGGACCGAAGTGCTGCTGGTGGTGACGGGCATCGCGCTGGTCGCGGTGGGCCTGGCGGGAGCGGTGCTGCCGGCGCTGCCCGGCCTGCCGTTCGTGTTCGGCGGACTGTGGACGCTGGCGTTCGCCAACGACTACGCCCGCGTGGGTGGCGTGATGCTGGGCATCCTGGGAGCGTTGCTGGCGGTCGGACTGGTGCTCGACTTCATCGCCGGCAGCCTCGGCGCGCGTCGGCTGGGCGCCAGTCCGCAGGCGGTGGCCGGCGCCACCCTGGGCACGTTCGTCGGCATGTTCTTCGGCCTTCCGGGGCTGTTGATCGGGCCGTTTCTCGGCGCGGTGGCCGGAGAACTCAAGGCGCGCCGACCGATCATGCAGGCAACCACGTCCGGCGTCGGCGCCTGGCTCGGCCTGATGATCGGAATCGTCGCCAAGCTGGTGATCGCCCTGATCATGATCGGCCTGTTCGCGTTCGACTATCTGGTCTGAGGCCGGATCTGATGTCCGACCCGAGCCCGGCGGCGGCGAGCTGCGCAGGGCGCGATGCCGGACGGCGCTTACCCGCTGACCGGGACCCGCAGGCTTTCGCCGGCACGAATGTGGCTGGACCGCCCCATCCCGTTGGCGCGCCTGAGTTCGGCAATGGTGACGTTGTAGCGGCGCGCAATGGACGTCAGCGTCTGTCCCGAGCGCACGCGATGGGTGGCGAACTGCGGCCGGCTCTGCACCTTGGCGACGACACGCGACTCACCCGCCGGGGGGACTTTGAGGACCTGCCCGATGCGCAATGTGGAGCTGACCCGCAAGTTGCTGGCGTGGGCCACTGCCTGGGTAGAGACGCCGTGACGTTCGGCGATCCCGGACAGCGTGTCTCCGCGGCGCACCGTGTAGGTGCGGTAGTAGACCCGCTGCCGGTCGAATCGCTGATCGGTGCCGAGCGCGGCATAGGCGACCTTGAACGCCGTGCCGGCTCCGGCCGGCACCCGTATCGCGTGCCCCGGCGGGACGTACAGGCGCCCGTCCAGCACCTCGGACCGATAGGCAGGATTGAGCTTTCGAAACAGGGTCTCGTCGGCCTCGACCAGACCCATCAGCGTCTGGTAGGGCACGTAATGGCGGGTCTCGACGACGTCGAACTCCACCGGCGGCAGACGCTGCAGATCCTGCCCGAAGTGCTTCTGCCAGTTGCGCTCGACGTCGGCTGCGGCGAGAAACTCTGCGTAGAAGTTGCGCGAGGCGAAACCGAAACGGCGATTCTTGTACTTGCGGACCAGATCCGGAAGTTCGCTGCCGCCGGTCTGTGCCAACCCTCGCGCCACGCCTCCGCGACCGTGGTTGTAGGCGGTCAGCGCCAAAGGCCAGCTGCCCAGCACGGCGTAGTCGTCGCGCAAGTGGCGCGCGGCGGCGTCGGTGCTGGTCCAGGGATCGCGACGATCATCGACCAGTTCATCGAGCCGCATGTAGATCCGGGCGGAAGCGGGGATGAACTGCCACAGGCCGGCGGCGCCAACCTTGGAATAGGCATCGACGTTGAAACTCGACTCCACCAGCGGCAGCCGCGTCAGGCGCAGCGGCAGTTCGTAACTGGAAAAGACGTGCTCCATCGAAGGCAGATACCTGCCGGAGATCTCCAGCGCCTTGCGGGTGCGCTCGCGGATCCCGCGCTGGGCCCGCAAGTTCTCGGCAGCCCGCAGAAACCGTCCGTCATCGGACTGGTGGGACTTGAACATCGCGTGGATACGGCGGTGCTCGGCATCGAGCTTCTCCGGCGTATTTCGCAGCGCATGAATCCTGCGAAGCTGCTTTTCGACTTCGGCGAGCGCCTTGCGCTCTTCGTCATTCTTCAGCTTGCGCAGGGAGCCCTCGTCCAGGTGCGTCGCCGGGCCTCGGAAGTCGAGCTGGAGAAAGACCAGATCAAGATGATCCATCGAGTGGATCAGGCTCTGATGTTCGGACAGCTCCCCGAACACGCGGGTCCAGAAACGGACATTGGGTTCGAGAATCTTGTAGCGCGGGAACAGGTGCTGGTCCTGCACGCCGTCGAGCTGACTGCGCCAGGGGGTGATGGGCCTGGCCATCGAGGCCTGGGCACGTTCGAGAAGGTCGGTCGCGTCGCTGGTGGCGGCCGCCGGCAGGGCGACGGCGCCGAGCCAGGCGCTCGCCAGGAAAAAACATGCCATGGCGCGCAGGCGCCGGAACTCGTCCTTCATGATCCACTCCAGATCGCGGCCCGTGGTGAGCGATCCGACTCTCCCCGCATCGCCCGCCCGATCCTAACGCGCGCTCGGGGGCGCTACAACGAGCGGTGTGATCGCCGGCGCGATCTGTCCGCCGGCAGGCAACGCATCTGCGGGCACCTGCGGGCACCTGCGGCCGCAGCCGGCTTGCAAACCGCCCCGCAACGTCGGGGTTCGGGTCGATGGGTCTGCCGGTATGCTGAGGCACACTCGCCGTTTCGCGTTCGCATTGCCGAGCGTCATCGCTCGGCCCTGACCCGACCCTACTGCCTGGCCCGCATCCGATGTCCTACCCTTCCTTACAGCCCTACGCCACCCACCGGCTTCGCGTCAGCGAACTGCACGAGCTTCACGTCGAGGAATGCGGCAATCCAGACGGCATTCCGGCGCTCTACGTGCACGGCGGCCCGGGTGGCGGCATCGAGCCTTGGCACCGGCAGTTCTTCGACCCGGAGCGCTACCGCCTCGTGCTGTTCGATCAGCGCGGCTGCGGCCGCTCCACCCCGCACGCAGAACTGCGGCAGAACACCACCTGGGATCTGGTCGCGGACATGGAGCGGATTCGCGATCACCTGGAGATTTCGTCCTGGCTGATCTTCGGTGGCTCCTGGGGGTCGACCCTGGCGCTGGCCTACGCCATCACCCACCCGCAGCCGGTCAGCGCCCTGGTGCTGCGCGGCATCTTCCTGCTGCGGCGCGACGAGATCGAATGGTTCTATCAGAACGGTGCCAGCTGGATGTTTCCCGACGCCTGGGAGCACTTCATTGCACCGATCCCGGAGCCAGAGCGCGATGACCTGCTGCAGGCCTATCATCGGCGGCTGACCGGCTCCGACCCGGTGGCGCGCGAGCAGGCCGCGCGCGCCTGGAGCATCTGGGAAGGTTCGACCAGCAAACTGCGACCGTCGCCGGATCTGATGCTGAGATTCGGCGAGGCCCGCTTTGCCGTGGCCTTCGCCAGCATCGAGTGCCATTACTTCGTCAATCGCGGATTCTTTGAAACCGACAACTGGTTGATCGAGCAGATCGACCGCATCCGCCACATCCCGGCCACCCTCGTGCAGGGGCGCTACGACGTGGTGTGTCCCATGCGATCAGCCTGGGATCTGCACTGCGCATGGCCGGAGGCCCAATTTCACGTCGTCGGCGATGCCGGGCACGCCGCCAGCGAGCCGGGCACCCTGCATCAACTGCTCTCGGCCACCGACCGTTACGCCGATACCCTGAGGTCGCGCCATCGGCGGCGCTGATGCGCGCGGCCCGGACAGGCGCCGAGCCCACCCATCCGGCTCTGGACGCCGTTGTCAGAACAGCTGGACGCCGTTGTCAGAACAGGCGGCTGAAAAAGCCACCCTTGTCCTGCTCACCGCCTTCGCCGACGACTTCGACTTCGGCCATGTCCTCGTAGACCACCCGCACGTTGTCGCCGTAAAGCGCCTTGTTGGTGATCTTGGTGACGACAAAGGTATGCACCGCATCCTTGCGGGTCTTGATCCGCACCGCGTCACCCTTGTTCACGCCGGCGATGATGGACTCGGTGCTGCTGGCATCGATGGTGAGCTTGGAGGCACAGCCCGAAAGGCCGGTCAGGCCAAAGGCCAGGGCAAGGCAAAGCACGAAGGTGCGCAGGTGCGCGGTTACAGACGCTGACATCGAACAGTCTCCGGAAAGGTTCAGGTCGGCCGATACGATGGCAGAAGATACCACCGAGGCCCCCAATTGAGGCGGCGCCGTTGCTGCAGACACCCTCAGCGCACGGCCATCAGCGGAACCCCGGCGATCCATGGATGCGCCCACATCAGGATCGCCGCGAGCAACACGCCGGCACCGGTACTCGCCAGCGTCCAGACCGTGCCGGCCGCGGGCGGCTTGATGCGGGCGCCCTGGCGCCGGTTGATCAGGATCACTTCCAGCACGGCCCAGACCAGCAGCCCGCCAAACAGGAGGATCGAGCGCAGCTCGCCGTTGGCCAGCAGGTGGGCCACCGCCCACAGTTTGACGGCCGTGAGCTGGGGATGGCGGATCCAGCGCTTGAGATCGGTGGGCAGACGTCCGGCGATGAACAGCACGGCGGCAATCGGCACCAGCAGCATGGTCAGGTGCCGCATGGCCGCCGGCGGAACCCACACCGACGTCGGTGGCATCTGCCGCCAGCCCATCACGAGCAATACCAGGGCGATCACGAGCACCATGGAAAAAGCAAGCTTGTAGGGAATCAGGCCCAGGGCATCGATCAGCTTCTGGCGTCCCTGCGGCGCCAGCGCAATCGAAAGATGAGTCAGGGACCACAGCAGGATTCCCGCAACGAGCAGCATTATCTTGTCTCCGCAGAGCCGGTTTTCCCGAGCATACTCCGGGCACCGGATCGTCGGTGCAAACTTGGCCCGCCCACCCGCAAGCAGAGCGCATCGCATGACCGTTCATCGAACGTAAGCGATGGGTCCAACAGAATCTCCAGCCCAACCCCGAAGGAGTGAAGCAATGAACCGATTTCTGAGCGCGGCCGCTGCCGCCACCCTGATGCTGCTGGGCTCGACGAGCGCCTGGGCCGACGAAGCGGCCGAGCGCGCGCAGCAACGCCAGGAACGCCTGGAGCAGAAGCGCGAACTGCGCGACGAGCGTCAGGAGCGTCGCTTCGAGAATCGCGAAGAACGCGAAAACCTGCGCCAGGAACAGTCCGACGAGTCGCGCGAGCAACGCCGCAAGCCGGTCCTCGAACTCCGTCAGCGCGTCCGCGAAGAAAAAGAACAGGTCAACTGAAAGAGCCCGCCCCCGGCAAGGTCCGTCCGGGGGCTGCCCGGGGCCCCTGCGCAGCGGCTGACTGCGCGGACAGTCGACCCGGATCGGGCGCCGACTGCCGGTAAACCGACCATCCATGCTTCTGCGCAAGCGGTTGATCGACGGCTACGACCCAGCGACCCACTTCACGCACACGCAGGGGCGCGCCGTGACCGGCGACCCGACGCTGCCTGCCCTGCCGCTGGAACGGCGCCATCTGCTCATTTGCCAGCGCCGAACCGCGCCAGCACTTCG
>JAJFJX010000170.1 GCA_021773655.1 Panacagrimonas sp. | reverse complement strand
GTAAGCGACGTGTGGGTCGCCACGAGATCGATCAAGTCGTCCTGATCGGCCTCACTCAGTTCGCCGTCGGCAAGGACACGTACGAGGATGCGCGAAGACTGTCGGCGTAGTTCCTCGGCGCTGGTGCGTGCGTTGATCAGGTCGCTGCGAAACAGCTTGTCCACCGCGTCCTGAGCCATCTCGCCGACATCGACGGATCGCACGATGGCACCAACCGCGCCGGCCGAGCTGCTGGTGACTTGGGCCGCGCCGGACGCCACACCAGACGCCAGGGAAGCTGCCCCCGACACCACGGATGACGCCGTGGAGGCGCCGATCCAGATGAAGATGAGGGCGCCGACGGCCCACACAACCGCGCCGTGCAAGGCGTCACGTGTGGTCACTTCAGACTCTGTCGAATCACCCCAGACACCGCGTAAGCGGCCGGCGACATAGCCGCCGCAATAGTATGCGAGGGCTGAGGAGGCAAGGAACCACGCTGCCCCGATGATGCCGACGGTGGTCGCGCTAACGGAGTCGACTTGCCACGGTGAGATAACACCTAGGCCAACAGCGATGCCGAAGGAGATGAAAATGAAGGCCGCAGCGGCAGAAACGACCGCACCAGCAATGATTGCGCTCCAGTCGACATATGTTGCGCCCCGGCCGACGGGAGCGTGCTCGACAACCTCAAGGTCAGAATCCATGTCCGATACTCCGGTCATGCCAGGCCGAGAAAGGAAAGAATCGCCAGAATGACCACGATCAGTCCGATGATGTAGATGATACCGTGCATGTTCGGCTCCTTATTGCTACTGCCACAGCGACGCCAAAGGCGACCGCCCCCGGTCGATGGTTGCTTGGCTGACTATGACCATGACGAACTCCGGCCAATCGGGTGGTGCCGATCGCCCAGCCGTCAGCCCCGCCAACACTTCTAAGTGAACGCCGATGGTGGCCGATTAGTTCCAAGGGAAATCGAGATCGCTGACGTTGGTGCGTAGAAGCCACCTGAGCGGAACAAACCTCAGCTGCCTAGCGTTCCTGCCGTGCGTTTTCCTAAACAGAAATGAGGAACGATATGTTGAAGCAGTTTGGCAGTGCCATTGCTGCCGTGGCAGTAGCGACCATAGCAACTGCCGCCGTTGCCAATCACCTTCCAACGGTGATCGAAATTCCTGAGGCTGAGCTCGAAACGGTGGCGTCAATCACCGAACGACTGGAGGCCTTGGGCTTCGCGGATGTCGAAAACATCGAGCAGAAAGGTCAAGTGTTCACCACCGACGCGATGTTCGATGGTCTCCCAGTGACTGTGAAGGTGGACGCCGAGCAAGGCACCATCGACGACATGCTGTTGTCGTCGTTTGATGTTGGCCTACCCGATAGTATCGAGGTCAACTTTCCTGAGAAAATCAATGTCGACGACGTCACCGAGAAGCTGGAGGCCGTTGGGTTCTCCAAATTCCGCAACGCCCGCCTGGAAGGCGAAGTTTATGAGGCGCGGGCTGAGTTCGGTGATACGCCGGTACTGCTGAACGTCGACCTGGACACAGGATTGATCAACGATGAGTCGCGGGACGCGTTCGCCCGGCTGGGGCCGCCAAATCTGAACGGTACGTTCGACGATCGGGCGACCGTGGTCGACGTTGAACAAAGCATGAGGACGTCCGGATATGAGGATATTTCCGACCTGACCAAGGACGGGAATGTGTTCGATGGCAAGGCGATGTGGCACGGCATTGAGTATTCGGTGAGCGTGGATGCCGAGACGGGCGTTGTCACGTTCGAACGTTAACGTCGCTGTTGGTATGGTGCCGCATGGGTTTAGGTCCTCGCGCTTTGGCGCGGGGACCGATTCCTCGGATTTCGTTCCTAATTGGAAGTGGGGCTGCGAACAATGACCGAGAATGGGGCGCCAGACAGATCTGCGAAGCGACAGCACTATGAAGCTGAGATCAAGCGGATGCTCGTCGAGCTCGAGGCGTACCGAGCGCGGGTGGAGACATCGCGGGCGGTGGCGGAGAATCAGCGGATCCTGGAAGACCTTGATGCGAACGAGGCGGCGGCGGAAGACGCGCTAGCGGGGTTGGCCGCCGCGGTTGAAGATGGTTGGGACACGGCCGTCGACGGCGCCAACGCGGCATGCGAGCGATTGCGCGACGCACTGAACAAGGCAATGCAGGGTTGATTGTGGCCGCCGGTCAGGATGTGGCTTGGCGGAACAACCGATATTGCACGCGCATCTGTGACCACAGTCGGTAGAACGACAGGAGTTCGCGCGATGGCGCACGGAGCCGGTCAAACCCGGAAATGAAAGCGACAATTGTGCCGATCTCGGTCTCTCCCTTAATGACCAACCACCCGCCGATCATCAAAACACCGAGAGGGCCGAGGTTGTTCAAGAATCGGCTGAATACTTTTAGTCCATGCTTCAACAAGATGATTTTGACGCGGACGGTATAGATCGACTCAATTAGGTCGTTGAATTCCGCCTCTGATGTTGTTTCATGGTCCGGGTGGTCCTGGTCGTTGCTACTTATGTCGTCACCCAGTTCGCGGATCAGGCCAATACGCTTTTCTATGTATTTGTCGATGAAGCGTTGAACCGTAGGGACAACGACAATGATGGGCACCAACAGGGCGACGGTGTAAGCGGCGATCAGCGGTTCGATGACCAGCATATAGATGAGGACAATAATAAACGTGCCGCCCTCGAGCAGTGGCGTGGCGATGCCCTCGGCGACGAAACCGCCGATCTGTTCGGCCTCTGCCGCGGCGATGGAAACCTTGGACCCGCCTTTTTCCGAGTCCTCGTCCGGGGTATCGCCGTTGTCGGCGGTAACCCGCTTGCGCAGGACACGAATAACGCCCTCTGCAATGACGGACAGATAGGTGACCCGG
>JAJFJX010000169.1 GCA_021773655.1 Panacagrimonas sp. | reverse complement strand
CTACGACAAGTTCCAGACCCGCAGCGGCGAGATTTTTCTGGGGATCGGCAACGACGGTCAGTTTCGCAAGTTCTGCGAGTTCGTTTCGCGACCGGACATGGCAGCCGATCCGCGCTATGTGAATAACGGCGAGCGCAATCGCAATCGCACCGCCTTGCGCGCCTCGATCGAGACCCTGCTCGCGGATCGCGACGGCGCCGAACTCTGCGCCGACCTGCTCAAGGCCGGCGTGCCCGCTGGCCCCGTCAATTCCGTGCCGCAGGTCCTGCAGCATCCGCACACGCTGCACCGGGACATGGTCGTCGAGCCGGGTTCGGGCCAGCGCGCCCTGGGAATTCCGGTGAAGCTGTCCCGCACACCGGGCTCAGTGCGTGCACCGGCGCCGGCACTCGGCCAGCACTCCGTGGAGGTGTTGCAGGAACTGGGTTACAGCGCCGACGAGATTGAGGCGCTGGTTCGGGACGGCGTGGCCACCGCAGCCCGGCCGGGACATTGAACCGGGGTTGATTCGGTCGGCAGTCCGGGTCGGATGGCTGGGCCGGACGGCTGGGTTGATACGGTCTGCTCGATCGAGGGTTCAACGGAGGCCAGAACTCCTCCGGTGAACCCCCGGTGACCGGGACCTTATATGGCGCCCAGGCGTATCAACGAAGCCTGTGTGAGGTATTTGTCGAACATTTCCGGGTCGTTGGCGCCGCTCAAATGGCCCTCCACATTCCGCACCTGTTCGAGCCTGGTGACGCGACCCGTCTGGATGTCCGAGGAGGTGACATGGCACCAGCTCCAGTAAGGGTGCTTGCCGTCCATGAACTTCTTGTCGCCCGACTCGTACAGGCTGTAGGCGCCGTCGAAAGAACGGAAAGGCTGGTCGCGGCGGTCGTAGGTCACCATGCCCACCACGACCTGGTTGCGTGCATCGAACCACACATGCTTTTTGGAGACCGGCGCGCGCGGATACCCGGTGGGCGAGGACTCGACCACGATCGCTTCGGGAATCAACTCGACCGTCGTATCCCAGAACGTCTGGCCCTTGGGGCCGCCGTGGGTCTTGTGCTCCCAGTTGGGGTCTTCTGCGTTCCATGAATTCGACAGGCCGGCGAGGAAAGGCCCGCGACCGACGATCTTGAAATTGCCCCAGGTCAGCAGGGGATCGCCCGCAGCCCAGGCGTCTGAGAGATACAGGGTCGTCCCCGGGAGCAGCGGCTCGAAGCGCTGGTCGGTGGGGAACTGGCGAATTCGTCGAAACTCGGCGACATAGCCGTAGAGCGCCGGAAACTTGCGCTGGTCGTATTCCCAGATGTTGAGGAACGAGGTGCCGCGGAACTGCGAAGGATCGGTGAAGAACACCGACTGGTAGCGCAGTTTGTCCATGTACTTCGGCATGTAGGGCGCCGGGTCCATGCTGACTCTGGAAACCGTGTTGAGCTCGGCCCAGCCGCCTGCGTAGTTGTAGCGGGTTTCGCCATCGACGGCGACGTCCTTGACCTTGACCGCGTAGAAAGACGCATCGTGGCGCCCCCAGCTCAGGGTCTGCGCCGCCATCAGCTCCATTCCCGTCTTGGCGTCGGGAAAGGGATTGCCGCCGATCCAGGGCTTGCCGTCTTCGCCGTTGACGACGTTGCCGTTCGCGTCGAATTTGGCTTTGCCGCTGTTCTTGAGCGTGGCCTCGATATATTCCCACGGCGACAGGCGCATCACGTCTGTCGTCGTCTTGGCGATGGTCAGCTTGCGGCCATGTTTCAGAATCTGCTCGTAGCGGATCGGCTCCAGCAGATCCTTGACCAGTTCAACGTTGGACGCGTTGATCTCGTCACCGGTCTTGATCTTGCCCTTGGTGTATCCCTCGATCGAGAGCATCTCGTCTGGATACGCCTTGCTGATTTCGCCAGAGTCCGCGAAGGCATTCCATGCCGGCATCAGCACACCGGCCGAAAGCGTGCCCTGAGCTGCCTGCTTCAGGAAATGGCGTCGGCTGTAGCCGCGGTCGTACTTGATCACTCTCATGTCAGGCTCCGTTACATCAGCAATGTATGTCGTCGCGACGAGTCTACGCGCTGAATCCAGCACCTGCGTGCCGTCCCGACGTTCGGCAGTGAGGGCGGGAAGGCAGGCTGCGACCCTGCATCAACGCGCTGTCCAGCCGCCGTCTACGGGTAATGCACTGCCGGTGATCGACGCGGCCGCAGATGAACATAGAAAGCAGACCAGCCCTACAAGTTCATCGATTTCGACGAATCGCTTGTTCGGCTGCGCCGCGAGGATCACGTCGCGGATCACGTCCGCCTCGGATTTGTTGTGGACCCTGGCCTGGTCTGTGATCTGCCCCTCCACCAGCGGCGTCCTGACGTAGCCCGGGCAGATCGCGTTGCAGGTGATGGCGGTCTCCACCACTTCCAGCGCCACGCTCTTGGTCAGGCCGAGCACGCCGTGCTTGGCCGCGACGTACGCCGATTTGAACGGCGAGGCCACCAGTCCGTGCGCGGAGGCGACATTGATCACTCGCCCCCAGTTACGCTGCTTCATGCCCGGCAAGGCCGCCTTGATGGTGTAGAAGTTGGACGACAGGTTGATCGCGATGATCTGTTCCCATTTTTCGCCCGGGAATTCATCCACCGGTGACACAAACTGGATGCCCGCGTTGTTGACCAGGATGTCCAGGCTGCCGAAGCGCGTCTGGGTTTCCTGCACCAGCGCCTCGATGTCCTGCGGCCGGGTCATGTCCGCGAAGGAGTGGTGCACCTGGACGCCGGTGCGCGCGGCCAGGTCCGCGCGTAGCTGTTCGATCGCCGCGGCGTCGCCGAACCCGTTCAACATCACATTCGCACCGGCCTCGGCCAGGCCGCGGGCAATGCCCAGGCCAATGCCGCTGGTGGAGCCGGTCACCAACGCGGCTCTTCCCTTCAGCGTGCCGGGCGGCGCCGAGGGCTCGCGCTCTGCGGCGCCGGGCTGCGCCGTCGAGTGGGCAGGCATCAGATCGAATCCTTGGCCGCCTTTGCAGCCGAGAAACTGAGCTTGTTGGACGCCGCGATCGTGATCTCGGCCCCGGTGGACGGGTTGCGTCCCTTTCGTTCCGGCTTGTGCTTGACGCTGAACGAGCCCAGCGCCGGCACTGTGACCTTGCCGTGTGACTTCGCCAGCCCGACGAGCACCGAAGGCAGCGCGTCGATGATGCTGGCCGCGTCCTTCCTGCTGAGTTCGAGTTCGGGAACCGAGTCGATGAGTTTCTCGACGAGTTCGCTCTTGGTGGCTGCCTTGAGTGCCAAATCTTGTCTCCGTTGATGAAGGGAAGGATCCTGCGTGACAGGACGCCATCACTATATGGCTTCCGCCGGTGAAGCATGTACCCGAGCCTGCGGAGCGCGCTCATCGTGCTGCTCGACCTGCGGCCGTCCGCAATGCTGGCGGGGACCGAGTCGGGGCGCTGTGGGGCCGGGAGCTGCGCCGCAGGGCCTCAAGTGAGCGCTTGCGGCGCGCTCCGGCCAGCGACCCGGCGCCGCACATCCTGCGACACTGGAATCCAGACCCTGGAACCCCGACCCTGGAATCCCGACCCTGGGATCCCGAAACGCCGCACCTGATCAAGCTTCGCCCCCGCATGTCGCGACTCGCCCAACTCCGCTTGCCTCTGCTGCTGCTGCTGCTGCCAGCTCTGGCGCTGCTGGCCGCCTGCTCGGCGCCGCGGCTGAGCTACGAGCGGCTGGACTGGATCGCCGGCTGGCAGCTCGGCCGATATGTCGATCTCGATCACGAACAGCAGCGCCGCTTCGACGCTTGGTTCGATTCGGTCTGGGACTGGCACCGCGCCGAGCAGTTGCCGGTCTACGCGCAGGACCTGGAGCGCCTGTCGGCGCAGCTCGACGGGCCGATCACGGCGGCGGACCTGCTGGACTGGCAGCGGCGTGCCGAGGCGCACTGGGACCGTCTGGTGCGGCGTGCGCTGCCGCCGGCGTGTCCATTGCTGCACAGCCTGAGGCCGGCGCAGCGCGATTCGATCCTCGAACGCATCGATGCGCGCATCGGACAGGACCGCGACAAATACCTCGAAGGATCTGCTGAAGAGGTCCGCGCGCGCGCCGGCAAGCGCCTGCTGCGCAACCTGCAGCGCTGGGTGGGGCGGCTCGAAGATGCGCAGCGCGAGCAGGTGCTGGCCTGGAGCCACACTCGGCAATGGTCTTACGAAGACTGGATCCAGCGGCGTGAGCAATGGCGCCAACGCTTGGCCCTGCAGCTTCAGGCCCCGGCGCAGCCCCGGGCCTGCGAGGACCTGGTGAGCCTGTTTCTGCGCGGGCCGGCCGAAGGCGCCCTGCACCGGCCGGTCGAAGCCGGCGACGCCGACGGGCGGCAATTCCTGGCTGCGCTCTTGGCCACACTGGATGCGCAACAGCGCCGGCACCTGCGCGACCGGCTCCGTGACTGGCAGCTCGATTTCGAGGTGCTGGCGGCGCGCGCCGGGTCCTGAATGTCCCGACCTCGATCACGGCCGCCCCCTGTACGGAGACCGCGCCGATCCTGCGTATAATGGCCGGATGCGTTTCATCCCCATACGGAACCGGCTTGCCCAGCACGCGGGGCGGCTTCTGATTTTCCGCGTCCCGGCCCCGGCCTGGCCATCCTGTTCTGCGGGTTTGACCGCTGCTCTCTTGCTGGCCGCGGGGGCGATGATGCCGGTCCAGGCCCAGGACCGCGCCGAAGCCACGCCAGAAGCCACGCCAGAAGTCGCGCCCCGGGCTGCCGCCACGCCGCCGCCCTCGGTGGTGATCCGGCCCGGCGCCGCGGCGCAGGCCGACGCCGCCGCGCGCGCCGCCGCCGCCGAGCGCATGGACTCGGCCTCGCCGCCGTCGTCCGACGACGACCCGCAGGCCCAGGACGGCAGCAACGCGGCCTTCGGCAGCTACGGGCTGGGCGTCAACCCCGAACCGCTGGTCAGCGCCGCGCCGGAAGGGTCCGACCTGGCCTGGGGCAGCACCAGCTACGATCTCGGCGCCCTGTTGCGCCGGGTCTGGACCACCCACCCGCGGGTGCGCAGCGCCGAGGCCGCAATCGAAGGCAGCGAGTACGACATCGCCGCCGCCCGCACCGGCTGGTACCCCTACCTGCAGGTATCGAGTTCGGTGGCCGAGACCACCGAGGACGGCAGCACCTCGCTGTTCCTGGTGCAGCCGCTGTGGGACGGCGGCCAGACCCGCGCCGAGGTCGACCAGGCCGAGGCCCAGCACCTGGGCGCCACGCTCGAAGTCACCCTGGCACGCCTGGCGCTGTCCGACGAGCTGCTCGGCGCCTACTTCGACACGCTCGAAGCCACCGAGCAGGTCAAGCTCTGGGACAAGTACGTCGGCCGGCTGCAGGACCTGTCTGGCACCATCCGCCGCCGCTCCGAGCGCGGCGTGGCGCCCGAGGCCGACGTGCAGACCTCCATCACCCGCCTGCGCCAGGCCGAGGCCGGGCGCGAAAGCTCGCGCGCGCTGCGCTTCACCGGCCGTTCGCGCCTGAGCAGCCTGGTCTCGGCGCGCCCGCCGGAGGTGCGCTGGCCGCATCCGGATTCCATCCTCGAGCCGCAGAACCTGGAATCGCTGACCACCGACCTGTCCGCCCACCCGGTGGTGCAGTCCAGCAACGCCGGCGTGCGCGCCCAGGAGGCGCTGGCCGACCAGGCCGCCTCCGCGCTGTGGCCGACGGTGTCGCTGCAGCATCGCCAGCAGGTCGACGGTGTCGAGTTCGACCCCACCAACGACGCCACCCTGCTGGTGTTCCAGTACCAGAGTTCCGGCGGCCTGCGCGGCCTGCGCGGCGCCCAGGCCGAGCGGGCCCGCGCCAGCTCCGCACGCCAGCAGGGCGAGGCCGCGCGCAGCCAGCTCGCCGCGCAGTTGCGTGGCGACACCGCGCAGTTGCTGGCCCTGGCAGCGCAGATGCGCTCGCAGGAAGGGGCCACCGAAGCCGCGGTGCATCTGGTCGAAAGCTACTACCGGCAGTTCGAGGTCGGCCGCAAGACCTGGCTGGAGCTGCTCAACGCACTGCGCGAGTCGCACGATCAGGAACTGCGCACCCTGGCG
>JAJFJX010000168.1 GCA_021773655.1 Panacagrimonas sp. | reverse complement strand
GCCAGGGCCTGACCTGGGAGATCGACGAATTCCACGGCGACAATGCCGGCCTGATCGTCGCCGAGATCGAACTCGATCACGCCGACCAGGTCTTCACCCGCCCGCACTGGCTGGGCCCGGAAGTCACCGACCAGCAGCGCTACTACAACCACAGTCTCGCCCTGAATCCCTACCGGAACTGGCATGCATCTTGAGATCGACCTGCGACGCCAGCGCCTGATGATCTGGGACCAGGGTCGCAGCCTGGGCGAGATGGCAGTGTCCACCGGCGCCAACGGGGCCGGCGAGATCAACGGCTCGGGCGCCACGCCGCGCGGACACCACATCATCCGGGCCTGTATCGGCCGCGGACAGCCCGAAGGCGCGGTGTTCCGCGGACGTCGTCCCACCGGCGAGGTGTGGACACCGGAACTGCATCGCCGGAATCCCGGGCGCGACTGGATCCTCACCCGCATCCTGTGGCTGTCCGGCACCGAGCGCGGACGCAACCGGCTGGGGTGTGTCGACACCTTCCGGCGCTACATCTATCTGCACGGCACGCCGCCGACGACGCGCCTCGGAGTCGCCGGCTCCAAGGGGTGTGTGCGACTGGGCAACGCCGACATCGGCCGCCTGTTCGAACAGGTGTCGCCCGGCACCGAGGTCCACCTGCATGACTGATCGACCCTGGGTGCCCCAAGCTGAGGCGCCTGCGCGATGGCCCGCTGCGCGCGCACGCATCCACACCCACCCATCCACCTGCAATTGACCCGACCGGGAGCTTCATGGCCACCAGCACTCGCAGCGCCCTGATCGGACCGCTGATGCTCGACGTCGGCGGGCAGGAACTCGACGCCGAGGACCGCGAGGTGCTTGCGCATCCGCTGGTCGGCGGCGTGATCCTGTTCACCCGCAACTACCGTGATCCGGTCCAGTTGCGCGCACTGTGCGCCGACATCCTGGCCATCAAGCACCGACCGCGCCTGTTGCTGGCGGTGGACCACGAAGGCGGCCGCATCCAGCGCTTTCGCGTCGGCTTTTCGCGCATCCCGGCGATGCGCACGCTGGGGCACCGATACGAGGAGAACGCCGCGGCCGCGCGCAGCGAGGCCGAGGCCCACGGCTACAGCATCGGCAGCGAGCTGGGCGCCCATGGCATCGACCTGTGCTTCGCCCCGGTCCTGGACCGCGACATCGGCGTCTCCGGCGTCATCGGTGATCGTGCCTTCGCCACCCGTGTCGACGTCATCGTCGATCTGGCACGCGCGTTTCGCGCCGGGCTCAACCGCGCCGGCATGGCGGCCACAGGCAAGCACTTCCCAGGCCACGGCGCGGTGATGGCCGACTCCCACGTCGAGCTACCGGTCGATCGTCGCGCGCGGGCAGAGATCGAACGCACCGAGCTGGCCCCGTTCCTGCCACTGATCGAAGACGGGATCGAATCGCTGATGATGGCGCATGTGCGCTATCCCGATGTCGATCACACGCCGGCCTCGCTGTCGCGCACGTGGATCGCCGGCACGCTGCGCCGCCGGCTGGGCTTTCGCCACGCACTGTTCTGCGATGACCTGTCCATGCACGGCGCCGCAGTGGTCGGCGACCTGGCCACACGCGCACGCCTGGCCCTGGCCGCCGGCTGCGACATGCTGCCGGTGTGCAACGACCGTCCCGCCGCGCTGCAGCTGCTCGATGCGCTGCGCGACCACAAGCCCAGCGCCACCGCCAGCCGGCGCCTGGCCACGCTCTATCGCACGCCCGGACCCCGATGAACACGCTCGAAGAAGCCCTGCGCATACGCGCCGAAGCCGACTGCCTGCACCCGCCCGAAGCCGTGGCGGCCGCATTCGACCGTCTGGCCGCGGCCATCTCCCACGACTATGCCGGCCGCGATCCGCTGCTGCTGTGCATGATGAACGGCGGGCTTTATCCCACCGCCGAGCTGACCCGGCGACTGGACTTTGCCTTCACCCAGGACTACCTGCACGCCACCCGCTACCGCGGCGCCACCCAGGGCGGAGGCCTGGTGTGGAAGCGCCAGCCGCCGGGTGAGGCGCTGGCCGGGCGCGACGTGCTGGTGATCGACGACATTCTCGACGAGGGCCATACCCTGGTGGCGGTGCGTCGCGCGCTGGAGGAATTCCAGCCGGCGCGTCTGCGCGTGGCGGTGCTGGCCGAAAAGCTCCACGACCGACGCGCCGCGCAGGCGCACGCCGAATACGTCGGTCTGCAGGTCGAGGACTGCTACGTGTTCGGCTGTGGCATGGACTACAAGGAATACTGGCGGCAACTGCCGGCGATACATGGCGTCAGGCGCTAGACCCGGACCACGGCGCGGGACGAACGATGATGGATTTCGGGACGGTCCGCGGCGTGCCTGGGTGCCCGCGGCTTCGTTCGGTGAACGGTGAACCGGAACAGACCTGTACGACATGAGCAACCTGAAACCTCAAGCCTCGGGCCTGAGGCCTGACGACAAAACCCGCACGGCCGTCATCGGCGGCACGGGCATGGACCAGTGGCCGGGACTGCAGATCGAGTCCACGGTGCAGGCCGACACGCCCTACGGTGCGCCGTCGGCGCCCTTGATCTACGGCCGCGTCGACGGCCACCCGGCGCTGTTCCTGGCGCGCCACGGCCCGGGCCACCGGATTGCACCGCATTGCATCAACTACCGCGCCAACCTGTGGGCGCTGCACGCAGCCGGCGTGCGCGAGGTGGTGGCCATCTCCGCGGTGGGCGCCATCGCGCCGTGGTTCGAGCCGGGGCGGATCGCCTTGCCGATCGACCTGATCGACTACACCTGGGGGCGCGCGCACAGCTTTTCCGACGGCAGCGCCCACGCCGGGCTGCAGCACGTCGAGCTCACCCATCCCTACACGCCGGATCTGCGCGGTCGCCTGCTCGGGGCAACCCGGGGTTCCGGCGTGGACCTGGCCGGCGAAGGCGTGATGGCAGTCACCCAGGGTCCGCGGCTGGAAACCCCGGCCGAGATCGCCCGCCTGCGGCGTGACGGTTGCGACATGGTCGGCATGACCGGCATGCCGGAAGCGGCGCTGGCCGCCGAGCTGGGCCTGGCCTACGCCTGCATCGCGGTGTCGGTAAACTGGGGGGCCGGGATCGGCAGCACCGGGATCCATGACGAGATCAGCGCCAGCATCGAGGCCGGCATGACGAAGGTGCGCGCCACGCTGTTGCGCCTGCTCGCCGCGCCGCACGACTGAGGCAGACGCGCTACCGGTCGAGCGGCACCAGGATCGACTGGTCCAGCCAGCGCAGCACCGTCCCCTTGGCCGTGATCTCCTCCACCCGGGGACCCTGCGCCAGGGTATCGCCCTGCGCGTAGCGCCGGCCCTGGACCAGGATCCAGCGCCGCTGCGGGTCGGGATCGTGCACGTGTACATCGACCTGCACGGCGGGAAAGCTGCTGCGAAACTCCACCGGCATGTCACGCAACAGTTGCGGCCCGTCGTCCTTGAGCACCGTCAGCGGATCCGGCAGCCGCCCGGCTTGGGTGCCGCTGCCTGCCCGTGATGGCGCCGTGTTCGGGATCTCGTCCGGTTCATCGCCGCCGGCCGGTTCCGGGTCGGCGCGCGGCCGGGGCGCGGCCGGGGCCGGGGCCGGGGCCGCCTCCGTCGTCGCGTCAGCCATGTCGGGTTCGACCAGATCGTCCAGCGAATCCAGCTGCAGGTCGTCGTCGAGTGCCGGCACCTTCGCTGCGCCCGGCAGCACGCCCTGCGAGGTCTCGGCCGGCGCCGCGGGGGGCGGGGGGGGCGCATCGACCGGCGCCGCGGGGGGCGCGGTGCTCGCAGCGGGGGCCGCGGTGGTCGCGCCTGGCGGCAGCGACACCGGCACGGGAAGGCGCAATGCCAGCACCAGGATCACCGCCATCGCCAACACCAGCCCCAGCAGCAGCCAGGGCCTGAGACTGGCCGTGGCCGGCCGGATCGTGGCCGGCGCCTGCGTCAGCCGTGCCATCGACGGCGGCGAGCCGAGCTGACGGTCGTGCTCGGCCTTGCGCAGGGCGTCGAGGATGAAGCTCATCGCACCGCCCCGGTTTCGGGTTGCCGGTCGCGGGTGACCCGGAATGCGTTCATCAGGGCTGGTAGCTCAGTGTGGGGGTGCCCGGCGCCGGGTCCGACAAGGCGATGCGCGAGCGGATGCCGACGATGCCGTCGGCAATCAGGCCACGCGCCTCCTGGAACAGCCTCATCTCGTCCTTGAGTGCCGCATCGTATTGATCGGAGTGGACGGCCGGCTTGCCCATCATCTCGGCCAGGCGTTCGCGCAGCCACAGGATATGCGGTCCCCGCTGGCCCGGTGCCATCTGCACCGGCCTGACCTCGCGACGCCACAGCAGGAAGATTTCTCCGGTCCAGGCCAGGCGCAGGTCATCCAGGCTGACATCGACCAGCCCGTTGCCGGTGTCGAAGCGCGCGCGATCCGCGGTGAGCTGGACGATCAGCAGGTGACGCTTGCGGTCCTGCTCGTCGGTCAGGGTCAGGATCGCCGGCCGGTCCATCTGGCGCAGATCCTGGAGCGCGCCCTCGGTGCGATAGCACTCCAGCCCCTGAGCACGCAAGGTGCGACAGACGTTGGCATTGCGCGGCACGCGCAGGTTGTCGTCCCAGAGGCGGATCAGGCGACTGGTCACCTGCGCCAGCGAGGTATCCACCTGCAGCAGGCCTTCGAGCGCGCCAGGATCCAGAGGCTGCGGCTTGGCGGCCGCCGGCGTCAGTCTTCTTGCCGGCGGTTCAGGTGCCGGCGGTGACGCGCTTGCCGCGGCAGCCGCAGGGGAGGCCGCGGGGGACATGCGGGCCGGCGCGGGCGCAGCAGTCGGCGGCCCGGCCGACCCGGTGACCGATGCCACCGAAGGCAGCGCGTCGAACACCGCCAGCTGGACCAGAGTCTGGTAGATCAGGGCACCGCCGATCATGAAGGCCAGCGCGACCAGGACCCCTTCGAGGGGCGACACCGAGATATGCGGCACGGCCCCCGCCAGATTGCGGTCCAGCCGCTGCCAGAGGCCGCCGCTCTGGGCAAGATCACGCGGCCGTGGCACGCGGCTGCCGCCGAGCACTTCGTCTGCAGCCCCGCGCACCAGCTCGGGTGACACTGTAGAGCGCTGCGCCGCGTAGGCGCCGAGCAGGGCGCGGTCGCACAGCACGTTGATCAGGCGCGGCACGCCGTGGGTGCGGCGCTGGACCTCGGCAATGCTTTCGGAGGTGAACAGTTCGGCCTGGGTCCCGGCCACGCCCAGACGGTGGCGGATGTATTCGGCGGTCTCGTCGGCTTCCAGCGGCGTCAGGTGGTAGCGCGCGGTGATGCGGCTGGCGAGCTGGCGCAACTCCGGTCGCGCCAGCAGTTCGATCAGCTCCGGCTGGCCGACCAGCATGATGCGCAGCAGCTTTTCCTTGTGGGTTTCCAGATTGGTCAGCAGACGCACCTGTTCGAGCACGGCGGGCGACAGGTTCTGCGCCTCGTCGATGATCAGCACGGTGCGCCGGCCCCGCGCGTGGTTGTCCAGAAGGTGGCGGTTGAGCGCGTCGATCAGATCCTTGAGCGTCGGCGCCGGCTCGCGGGTGTAGGGCGCGCGCAATTCGTCGCAGATGGACTGCAGGAACTCGGCCTCGCTCTGCCGCGGATTGTGCAGCATGGCCACCTCGACCCCCTCCAGCTGCTGTTCGAGCAGGGTCCTGACCATGGTGGTCTTGCCGGTTCCGACCTCGCCGGTCAACTGCACGAAGCCGCCGTACTGGCCGGTGCCGAACAGCAGATGGCCCAGCGCCTCCTGGTGGCGCGGAGACATGTAGAGGTAGGCCGGATCCGGGGTGATGGAGAACGGCATCTCCCGCAGATTGAAGTGCTGCGCGTACACGCGAAGATCGATCCTGTAGAAGCAGTGTGGGAGGACAGCAGCCCGCTGACGGCGGTTCCGGCGGACGGCGCCTCGAGTGCGGCGCCCGGGGTGCGGGGGCGCGCACTGCCGACGGACCTGCGGAGAAGTCTGGACCGCCAGGGGCCGGCCCCGAGCGTTCGAGATTCCCTGCGCGTCGCATGCCTGCGCGTGCCGTGCCCTGCCGCGGCGCGAGTATAGCGATCACACCGTGCATCGAAACCCTCGGCCCTCGCCTGCGGGCCGCAGGCCTGCCTCGGCACCGCGCCCCTCGGGAACCTCGCCTGCCCAGTCCTGTCACTTCACGACGCGCAAGGTCGGCTAGTGTCGCGACCCGGGCCTCGGTCCCGGGCCCGTTCAGGCCGATATCTTGCTGATTCGGATCGAATCCCGCCCACCGCAACCCTCGGCACGAAAAGCGCTGCGGCAAAGCCAGCCTCTCAGCAGGTCCGGCACCGTCTTCCGCGGGCCGATGGGCAGAGGGTTTCACGCATCCATCCATTCCAGTTACGGAGACGCGGCATGGCCGCACGCCTTCACCGTCGGGAAAGCGCCATGGCCCGGCGATTCAGCCAGGTCTGCATCATCGCGCTGGCGATCCTGATCACCTCCTCGATCGGTCTGCTGGCCTATGTCGACGGCCCTGCGCCCGGCTGGCTCGAGTACCTGGTGAAGGCCTCCGGCGTCATGGTCGGGATTTCATTTGCCGGGTGGATCACGGCCAGCCTGGCGCAACTGGCGCGTGATCGCCTCAACTCGCGCTGAGCCCCTCGCGGCGCTGCCGCAACTGTCGCAGGACTGCCGAACTGGCCATCACCCGCTCGCCCAGCAGCGGTGCCAGCGCGGCGCGTAGCACCCCACGCGCCGCACGCAGGTCGGCCGGATCCTGCAGCCGATCATCACGCAAGGCGATCAGGCAGCGGCCCAGAACCGCCCCGGCCGTTGATGCGGACACCATCTGCAGGCCGGTGTCCGGTCGCAGCAGGTACCAGCACTGCGCGTCCAGACCCGCCGGCAGGTCCAGACCGAACCCCAGTTCCGCCAGCAGGCTCAGCTCGAACCGGCGCAGCGCCGCCTCTCCGAGGCCGGGGTCGGCCGCCAGCCCGCCCAGCGCCTGTCCATAGGCCTGGTAGATGCCGGGGTGCGGATCGTGACGGCCCAGCAGGCGCAGCAGCAGTTCGTTGAGATACCAGCCGGAAAACACACGCTCACCGGTCAACGTCAGCGACGTGCCCGCGGTCTCCACGGCATTGAGTCCACCCAGGTCGCCGCGCCCGGTCCAGGACAGCAGCAGCGGCCGGAACGCCTGCAGCAGGGCGCGGGTGCGAGTGCGCGGACCGCGCGCGCCGCGAGCGACCAGCCCGACCCGGCCATGGTCCAGGGTCAGGCATTCGAGCAACAGGCTGGTGTCGCGATAAGGCGTCGCCTTGAGCACCCAGGCCGGCTGCAAGTCGATGCGCGTGCCGCCCACCGCGATGCTATTCGCCGCTCAGACCGAACTGGCGCAGGGCCTTGGGATCGTCGCTCCAGTTCTCGCGCACCCGGCACCAAAGCTGCAGGAACACCCGGGCACCGAGCAGGCGTTCGAGTTCGCGCCGCGCCGCGCTGCCGACGCGCTTGAGCGTGCTGCCGTTCTCGCCGATGACGATCATCTTCTGGCCGTCGCGCTCGACCCAGATTACCGCGCCGATCCGGTGCATCTGGCCCGGACCACGCTGCAGATCCTCGACTGTGTAGCGCTCGATGGCCACGGTCAGCGCGTACGGCAGCTCCTGGTGCAGGCTGCGGGTCAGCTTTTCGCGAACGATCTCGGCCGCCAGGAAGGCATTGTCGTAGCTGACGATCATGTCCGGCGGGTACAGCGGCGGGCCCTCGGGCATGCGGGCCAGGATCTCCGCACCCAGGGTGGCGACGTTGTGACCCTGTGTCGCCGACAGCGGCATCACGAAGGCAAAGTCCCGACGTTGCGAAAGCTGTTCGAGCTCCGGCAGCAGGCGGGTCTTGTCGCTGACCCGATCAACCTTGTTGACCACCAGCGCGACCGGCGCCGGCATCCCCTGCAGGCGCTCCAGCACCGCCTGGTCCTCCTCGGTCCAGCGCAGTGCCTCGACCACCAGCACCACCAGGTCGACATCGTGCAGGCTGCCGGCGGCGGCGTCGTTCATCGCCCGGTTCAGCGCCTTGCGCGCCTGCAGGTGCAGGCCCGGGGTATCGACAAACACCACCTGTCCGTCGCCGGCATGGAGCACACCCTGGATCGCATGGCGCGTGGTCTGAGGCTTGTGCGACACGATGCTGAGCTTGCGACCGACCAGCGCATTGAGCAGCGAGGACTTGCCCACGTTGGGGCGGCCGATCAGGGTGACGATTCCACTACGCATGGTCTGAACTGTCCTGTTGGAGTTGCGCCAGCAGCGCGGCGGCGGCCTGCTGCTCGGCGGTGCGCCGGCTGTTGCCGCGCGCCTCGCCGTGAGAATCTGCGTCCGCCAGACGCGCACGCACCCGGAACTGTCGCCGGTGCGCCGGGCCGGCCTCGGCCAGCACTTCGTAGACCGGCAGCGGGCGGTTTCGAGCCTGCAGCCATTCCTGCAGCCGGGTCTTGGGATCCTTGAGCGTCTCCGGATCGGGCAGGTCGGCCAGCGCAGCGTCGAACAGGTGCGCGCAGACTGCCTTCAGCGCGGCGGTCGAGCCGTCCAGATAGGCCGCCGCCACCAGCGCTTCGAGGGCGTCGGCAAGCACCGAATCGCGGCGCCAGCCACCGCTCTTGAGTTCGCCTTCACCCAGTTGCAGCAATGGCCCCAGGTCAATGTCGCGCGCCAGGCGCGCCAGGCTCTGTTCCCGCACCAGGCTGGCACGCAGCCTGGACAGAGCCCCCTCGCCCGCCCGTGGCTGCTGCTCGTAGAGCCGTTGAGCGACGTAGGCGCTGATCAGTGAATCTGCCAGGAAGTCCAGGCGCGCGTGGTTGTCGGACTATGGCGAGCGAGGGGGCAGCGCCTGACGCAGCAGCAGCGGCTGCTCGAACCGGTACCCGATGCGGCGCTGCAGTTGGTCCCACAGACGCCCGGTTTCCGATTCCTGCAATCTCAGGTCCCGGGCACGTTGCGCATCAGGTGCTCGTCCTTGAAATGCACCACGACATAGATGTTGTAGAACAGTTTGACGCGCGCCTCGTAGTCGTAGGCCAGCATTCGCCCCAGCGCCGAACGCTTGACCTTGATGTCACGCGCCTCGATCTGCTCGATGTAGTCGATGTCCCAGCGCCGCTGCAGCGCCGAGCGTATCTGCTGGGCGTTGGCGTTGCCCATCTCCGGATCGTCGGCGACGTTGGACACCACGCGCACCACCGTCATGTGGTTCAGATACAGCGGCCCGACCTTGATCACCACGATCGCCAGAAAGCCGATCGCCGCGAATACCAGCATCAGACCGAACCAGCCCATGCCCCGCTGGCGCTTCGATGATGCCTGCATGCCCGTCTCCCCCAGTTGATCCGTGGCTAGATTAGCGGATGAGGGTGCCGATCCGGGAGAACTCGGGGCGGCCGAGCTGGCTGTCCCAGTTCATCCAGATGAAGAAGGCCTTGCCGACCAGCAGGCGCTCGTCCACCGTGCCCCAGCCGCGCGAATCGAAACTGCCGTCGCGGTTGTCGCCGAGTGCGAAGTAATGCCCCTCGGGAACGGTGTACTCGAAGTCCTGCGAGGGCTCCTCGGGATTGACGATGATGTGATGCTCGACCTCGCCCACCGTCTCGCTCATGCGGTGGGCGGTGCCGCCCGGCAGCCGTGAGGCCGAATAGACGCCATCGGGCTTCTGCACCTGTGGCTGTCCGTTGATGTAGAGCACCTTGTCGCGATAGGCGACGGTGTCGCCAGGCAGGCCGACGATGCGCTTGATGAAATCCACCGAAGGGTCGCGCGGCCAGCGGAACACCACGATATCGCCGCGCTGCGGGCGACCGCCGCCGACGAACTCCTTGTGGAACACCGGGTCGCGCAGGCCGTAGGTGAACTTGTTGACGAGGATGAAGTCGCCCACCAGCAGCGTCGGGATCATCGAGCCCGACGGGATGCGGAACGGCTCGGCCACGAACGAGCGCAACAACAGCACCACCAGGATCACGGGAAAGAACGAGTGGGAAAACTCGATGATCCACGGCAGCTTGGCGGCGGCACCGTCGACCCGGCTGCGTCGTCGGCGCGCAAGCCAGAATCGATCCATCGCCCAGCCGATCCCGGTCAGGATCGTCAGGACGGTCAACAGGACCGCGAAATCGAAATGCACGTCGGGCGGCAGGTTCATGGGGCTCTCATTTCTTGCGGTCGACACCGAGCACGGCGAGGAAAGCTTCCTGCGGAATTTCCACCGAGCCCACCTGCTTCATGCGCTTCTTGCCTTCTTTCTGCTTCTCCAGCAGCTTGCGCTTGCGCGACACGTCGCCGCCGTAGCATTTGGCGGTGACGTCCTTGCGCAAGGCCTTGACGGTCGAGCGGGCAATGATCTTGGCGCCGATGGCGGCCTGGATGGCGACGTCGAACATCTGCCGGTGAATCACTTCCTGCATGCGCTGGCACAGATCCCGGCCGCGCGGATAGGAGGTATCGCGGTGCACGATGCTGGCCAGGGCGTCCACCTTCTCGCCATTGACCAGAACGTCGAGCTTGACCAGATCGGCGCTCTGGAAGCGTGTGAACTCGTACTCGAAACTGGCGTAACCGCGCGACACGCTCTTGAGGCGGTCGAAGAAATCGAGCACCACTTCGGCCAGCGGCATCTCGACTTCCATCTGCACCTGCTGGCCGAGGTAGCGCAGGTTCTTCTGCACGCCTCGCTTTTCCATGCACAGCTGCATCACCGGACCGACGTGGTCGTGCGGCATCAGCACGCGGGCGGTGATGATCGGTTCGCGCAGGTCGGCGTAGGCCCCGGCTTCGGGCAGGTCGGCCGGGTTGTCGATGCGCATCACTTCGCCGTCGGCCAGTTCGATTTCGTAGACCACACTGGGCGCGGTGGTGATCAGATTGAGGTCGTACTCGCGCTCCAGGCGTTCCTGCACGATCTCCATGTGCAGCATGCCCAGGAACCCGATGCGAAAGCCGAAACCCAGTGCGCCGCTGTTTTCGGGTTCGTACTGCAGCGCAGAATCGTTCAGGCGCAGCTTGGACAGGGACTCACGAAAATCCTCGAAATCATCGGCGTCGATCGGGAACATGCCGGCGAACACACGCGGCTGGATCTTGCGGAAACCCGGCAGCATCTGCGTGCAGGGGTCGTGGCTGCCGGTCAGGGTGTCACCCACCGGTGCGCCGAAGATGTTCTTGATGCCGGCGATCAGGAATCCCACTTCGCCGGTTTCCAGGCGCTCCTTGAACACGCGCTTGGGCGAGTGAATGCCGAGCATGCTCACTTCGTGATCCTTGCCGGTGGACATCACGCGGACCTTCTGGCCCTTCTGGATCGAGCCGTTGAACACCCGCACCAGCGACACCACCCCCAGATAGTTGTCGAACCAGCTGTCGACGATCAGGGCCTGCAACTGGCCGTCGGGGTTGCCGCGAGGGGGAGGCAGTGCATGAACCAGCCGCTCCAGCACCTCGGCCACGCCGACGCCGCTCTTGGCCGAGATGCGCAGCGCATGGGTGGCCTCGATGCCAATGACCTGTTCGATCTCCTCGGCGACGCGCTCGGGCTCCGCGTTGGGCAGGTCGATCTTGTTGAGCACCGGCAGGACCTCGAGGTTCTGCTCGATGGCGGTGTAGCAGTTGGCCACCGACTGTGCCTCGACGCCCTGGCTGGCATCGACCACCAGCAGCGCGCCCTCGCAGGCTTCCAGCGAACGGCTGACCTCGTAGGAGAAATCCACGTGGCCGGGCGTGTCGATCAGATTGAGCTGGTAGACCTGGCCGTCGCTGGCGGTGTAGTCCAGCGACACCGCCTGCGCCTTGATGGTGATGCCGCGCTCGCGCTCGATCGGGTTGCTGTCCAGCACCTGCTCCTGCATCTCGCGCTCGGTCAGTCCCCCGCAGAGCTGGATGAAGCGATCGGCCAGGGTGGATTTGCCGTGGTCGATGTGGGCGATGATGCAGAAGTTGCGGATGTTCGCCAGGATCATTGCGGCAAGTTGCGGAATTGCAGGCAAAAAGGTCGTGAAGTATAGCCGTTCGCGAGTCTCCGCGACGGCGCCCGGGCTCGGACGCGCTCCGACTTCAGCGCGCGTCGCGACAGGCCTGTTCGTGCAGCCATTGCTGCAACGCGGCGGCGTCGAGGCGGCCTTCGCAGACCACCTCGTCCCAGTCGTCGATCAGCACCGGGACGCGCAGGCCGTAGCGCCGTTGCAACTGTGCGTCGAGGTCCACGTCCTGCGACTGCAACTGCAGCAGGCCCGCCTCCAGCGCCGGCAGCAGGGCCAGCGTCATCTGCTCGCAGAGGCCGCAATCCTGCCGCCCCAGCAGACGCAGGCGCGGGATCTTGGGCGCGTTCATGGCGACGCCCGGTCCGTGGCCGGCGGCACCTTGAGCGTCACGAACGATGGCGCGCCGTCGCGACTGACCAGCACCGGAACCGAACTGTCCGGCGTCAGCCGGCTCGCCACCTCCGCCAGCCGCCGGGGGGAATCGATCTCCTGCCCGGCCACGCTCAGGATCACGTCACCCGGGTGGATGCCGGCCACTGCCGCCGGCCCGCTGTGGACGGTCTGGACCAGGACCCCGCCCGACAGAATGCGCATGTCGCGGCGCTGCTTGTCGCTCAGCGGGCTCACCCCCAGGCCCAGCGCCCCCATCGGCTCGGGGCGCGAGGGCGGCGGCGACGGCCGCGGCGACCGACCTTCACCCGGCCGCGGGGCCTGGTCGAGATTGTCGATCTCGACCCGGAAATCCAGGCGCTTGCCATCACGGATCAGCTGCAGGCCGGCCAACTGCCCCGGATCGACGCCCCCGACCAGCGGCGGCAGGCCGGTGGACGTCGCCAGCGGCTGGCCGTCGAATGTCAGGATCACGTCGCCGGCACGAATCCCGGCCTCGTCGGCCGGGCTGCCCGGCACCACTTCGACCACCCGCGCGCCTTCGGGCTTGTCCATGCCGTAGGACTGGGCCATCGAGTGGTCGACATCCTCGACCACCACGCCCAGCCAGCCGCGGGCGACGGCGCCGGTATCCCGCAACTGGCGCGCCACCTTGGCAGCGACATCGATCGGAATGGCGAAGCTGACGCCCTGGAAACTGCCGGACTGCGAGTAGATCTGCGAGTTGATGCCGATGACCTCGCCGGCCAGATTGAACAGCGGGCTGCCGGAGTTGCCGGGATTGATCGCCACGTCGGTCTGCAGAAACGGCACGTACTGTTCGGACCTGAGGTTGCGCCCCTTGGCCGAGATCACCCCGGCAGTGACCGAAAAATCAAAGCTGAATGGCGACCCGATGGCAAACACCCATTGCCCCGGACGCAGGCGCGCAGCGTCGCCGATGCGCACCGCCTGTAGCTGTCGTGCGTCGACCTGCAACAGCGCCAGGTCGGTCGGCGGATCCACGCCGACGATGCGCGCCGGAAACTGGCGGCGGTCGAGCAGCCGCACGATGAGCTGATCGGCGTCCTGGATCACGTGGTAGTTGGTCAGGATGTAGCCGTCTTCCCACAGCACGAACCCTGAGCCGAGCGGCTCCTCGCGGGATTCGGACGGCAGCGGTTGATCCGGATGCGCCTCCTCGAACCGTTCCAGCCAGCCCGGCCGGTCATCCCTTGCGGGCAGCGTGGCGTCGGCGCCGGGGAGCTGCATCGAGCTGATGTTGACCACGGAGGGACTGTTCTGCTCGACCAGATCGGCCAGATCGGGAAACCCGGGGCGTGAACAGGCACCGAGCAGACCCAGACCGAGCATCACGGCGCACACGGCCGCGCGGCGACCGGCAGCGCGGAGCAGGACATGAGAACAAGGCATGGGACGGCTCGGACGCTGGCGCATTCGCCGGATTGTAGCCTCCGCCCGGCCAGCGAGCGGCCGGCTTCAGCGCGCCGCGACGTCGGCCAGCGGCGTACCGGCGGCCTTCTGCAGCAACGGTGCCGGGCCGGCGGACTCCAGCTCCTGTGGCTCGAAGCTGTCGCCGATCATGCGGATGGTGCGCCGCGGCGCCTCGCCCAGGACCATGATCCGGGTGGCGCCCAGTGTTCGGCTGTAGGCGTTGAGCGGCCCCATCTGGTCGAGCCGCTGGGACGGCGCCGCATCCGCACCCTCGCGGCGCTTGATGCGATAGACCGAAATTGCGCTGAGTCCGTCCGACAGCACCAGATGTTCACGCAGGCCGGCCGCGGAAGCATGGACCTCGCGCCGCACCAGGCGAAAGCCCGGCGGCAGCTCACCGAAACCGCGCTCGGCATCTTCCCGCACCGACTCGGTCGCCACGGTCAGGTGTTCGTCCTGCATCGGCTCGCGCTCGTGCGCCGCGGCAATGGCGTCGACCGCGGCAACCGTCGACTCCCGAACCTGATCGTCCGGCACCGCGGATTCGAAGGCGGCGTCCGGGATGCTGTCCGGATAGCGAACTTCGGTGAAGAACATCTGCTCCAGCAGGCGCCCATCCGGCGCCACCAGACTCAGCTTGAGCGGCAGGCCGGTGTCGCTGTCGGCCCACAACTCGTATCCGTAGCGGAACTCGTCACGCGGCGCGATGGCAAAACCGCGACAGTGGCGCCCGGCCACCCGGCCCTCACCCATCTGGCGCAGGTCGTAGACGGTGGCGATCTGGCGCAGCCGTTCCGGGCTCAGCGCCTGGAACAGGCCCTTGGGGGTCGATGGCCGCGTCGCGGTCATGCGGCGGTCCTTGGGCAGCAGGCAGGTGAGCTTGTCGTTCTGCTTGAGGACTTCGCGCACCTCGCCGGTCATCGACTGCACGCGCTCGCGCTCGGAGCCATCGACAAAACGGTGAGTGACGCGGAATGTCTCCAGCACGTCTTCGCCGCGGTAGACCACCACCCCTTCGTAATTGGCCATGCGCGTGGCCTGACTCATGCGGACCAGCCAGGCGCCGGTTTCGTCCGACGAGGCCAGGGCCGGCACGCCGGCCCCGGCCATGACCGAGGCAGCAAGCGCGGCCAGAGCCCAGCGACCGAACGGAGTCGGATTCAGGGTCGGTTTCACCGCTGTGCGTCCGGCTCCGGCCGGGAATCGGCCGTGTGCGCCGCGAATCGCGCGTAGCGCAGGGTGCCGCCCAGCCCTTCCCCGGCGACGGCGCTGCTGTGATCCATCAGGTACTGGCGCAGCTCGTCGGCGTGGGCCTGGTCTTCGGACAGCACCACGGCCTGCACGGCGGAGGCCGGCGCAGACTGCCAGTGCGCCAGAGTGCCGGCCGCGGGGATCCCCATCTGCCGATCCGGGTCGATGGGGTTTGCCTGCGGCTGCAGCAGGAACACCGCCGCCGCGCCCATCGAGGCGGCGGCGGCAAACCCGACCAGAGGCTTCCATACCGGGTTGCGCAGGGTCTGCAGTGCGGAAGGCCGGCCCGCCTGCCGCGTGACCTGCAGTGTGGCCTGCCGCGCGGCGAGGTCGATCACGGTGGCGTCGGCCGGGGCCGGGGCAGTGTCCAGGCGGCTCATCACATCGTCACAGATGCAGGCCCCGGCGGAACGCAGCCGAACCCCCTCGCGCACATCGCGGGACAGGCACAGTCGGCTCCACTGTCTGGCGAGTTCCGGTGATTGCTCCAGCTCGGCCAGGACGCGGTCGAGTTCATCCTTGGAGCATTCGCCATCAAGAAGTGCAGACAGGGAATCCAGAGCCATAAGGGACATCCTTCAGTGGGAGCATCGAACAACCGCACAGACAAGGGCTAAACCACAGCTTAACGGGAAAGTTCCGGGCGGTTGACGAGTGGTGCCGCTCATCGTGATTCCAGCAAGGGCCGCAGGACCAGGTCGACCGCCTCGCGGGCACGGAAGATACGGGACCGGACAGTACCGATGGGACAGCTCATCGCCTCGGCGATCTCCTCGTAGGACAGGCCTTCGAGTTCACGCAGGGTGATCGCCTGACGCAGATCCGGCGGCAAGCGGGCGATGGCTTCTTCGACCTTGTGACGGATCTCCTCGGTCAGCAGCACCGCCTCCGGGGTGTCCATGTCCGACATCTGCTGGGTGTGCCCGTACTGCTCGGCCTCGTCGACGTCGATGTCCTGATTGCTCGGCCGGCGCCGGCGCGCCACCAGGTGATTCTTGGCAGTGTTGATGCCGATACGATAGAGCCAGGTGTAGAACGCGCTCTGCCCGCGAAAGCCGTTGAGCGCGCGCCAGGCCTTGATGAAGGCTTCCTGGGCGACGTCGGGCGCGTCGGCGTCGCCCACCAGGCGGCCGACCAGTTGCACGATCTTGTGCTGGTATTTTCGGACCAGCAGCTCGAAGGCGCGCTTGTCTCCCTGCTGCGCGCGTTCGACGAGCTGCTCATCGATGGGTTCTTCGCTCATGGATAACACTTCTGTACGGAGCCCAAGACTTATGCGCCTCTCCCTGGCTCCGCGTTCATAATTCGGCGCAGTCTAGCAATCCGGGCCGGTCGACATGAGTTCCGATATTCTGATCCTGGGCAGCGGCGCGGCCGGCCTGACCCTGGCACTGCGCCTGGCGCAGGCCGGGCGAGGGGTCACCGTGGTGTCCAAGTCCCAGCTCGAATCGGGCTCCACGCTATGGGCGCAGGGCGGCATTTCCGCGGTGCTCGACGATGCCGACAGCCTGGAAGATCACGTGCAGGACACGCTGGGCGCCGGTGGCGGCCTGTGCAGCGAGGCCGCAGTGCGCTTCACCGTCGAGCGCGGCCCGGCGGCAATCCGCTGGCTGGTCGAACAGGGCGTGGCGTTCACCCACGATGACGACGACCCCTCCGGATCCCGCCTGCACCTGACGCGTGAGGGCGGCCACAGCCACCGGCGCGTGGTGCACGCCGCCGATGCCACCGGCCGCGCGGTGGAAACCACGCTGGCGACGCTGGCGGCCAGCCACCCCAACGTTCAGGTGCGGCTGCGCGCGGTGGCGGTGGACCTGATCGTCGATGCCGCCTCGCAGCGGGTACAGGGCGTCTATCTGTACGACCGGGCCACCAAACAGGTGGAGGCGGTTGCGGCCAAGGTCGTGGCCCTGTGCACCGGCGGAGCCAACCAGGTGTACCTGTACTCGTCCAATCCATTCGGCGCCTCCGGCGACGGCATCGCCATGGCCTGGCGCGCCGGCTGCCGGGCGGCAAACATGGAGTTCATGCAGTTCCACCCGACCTGCCTGTACCACAAGGACTCGCGCAGCTTCCTGATGACAGAGGCGCTGCGCGGCGAAGGTGGCTTTCTGCGTCTGCCGGCGGACAACGGAGAACCGGGCGAGCGTTTCATGCTGCGCTTCGACCCGCGTGCCGAACTGGCGCCGCGCGACATCGTGGCCCGCGCCATCGACCACGAGATGAAGCGCCTGGGTCTGCGCCATGTGCTGCTGGACGTCACCCACCTGCCGGCCGACTTCGTCAAGGGCCACTTTCCCGGCATCTACGCGCACTGCCTGGAACTGGGCCTCAACATCACCCGCGAGCCGATCCCGGTGGTGCCCTCGGCCCACTTCACCTGCGGCGGGGTGGTCACCGACTTCCGCGCCCGCACCGACATCGACAACCTCTACGCCATCGGCGAGGTCGCAAGCACCGGCCTGCACGGCGCCAACCGCCTGGCCAGCAATTCACTGCTCGAATGCCTGGTCTTCGCCACCGCGGCGGCCGACGACATCCTCGGGCGCCTGGACGACCTGCCGATGCCGCCACCGCTGGCACCGTGGGACGCCAGCCGTGTGCGCGACTCCGACGAAGACGTGGTGGTGAGCCACAACTGGCTGGAACTGCGCACCTTCATGTGGGACTACGTCGGGATCGTGCGAACCACCAAACGCCTGCAGCGTGCACTGCGCAGGGTCGAGCTGCTGCGCCAGGAAATCCAGGAGTACTACGGCAACTACCGTGTCAGCCATCATCTGATCGAGCTGCGCAACCTGGTGGTCTGCGCAGAGCTGATCGTGCGCTCCGCGCTGGCGCGCAAGGAAAGCCGCGGGCTGCACTACACACTGGACCACCCCCACAGCGCGGGCAGCGCCGAGCCCACGGTGCTGCCGGGTCGGAGTGCCTAGGAGCCAGGGCGGCAGGAAACGTGTGGGCCAGGAGATGGCATTTGGAGTCGGATTTTTCGATGCGCCGAGGCGGCCTCGAACGCGGCGCTACTGGTGCAGTCGAAAAAAAACCGGCGAGCGTTCAGCTCGCCGGTCTTGCCTGTTGTAAATCGATAATCCGTAATTGGCGGGTCCGGAGAGATTCGAACTCCC
>JAJFJX010000167.1 GCA_021773655.1 Panacagrimonas sp. | reverse complement strand
TGGCGTTGATCGGCAGCACCTTGCCGTAGACGCGCGCGGCTTCGTCGGCAACGCGCTGCATGAGCGCGATGTAGGGGCCGTCGAATCCGTTCTCGCGCGCAATGGCAAACAGGCGCGGCGTGCGGGGATCGATCGGCTTGTGCACCGGATGTCCGATTCCGGGAATGATGGCCTTGCGCGCATGCCAGTCGGCGACGATGCGTGTGGCCATGGCACCCAGATCACCCGGCTGACTGCGATCCGGAATCGCCTCCTGCAGCAGTCTGGCCGAACCCTCGGTGGTGCCGACGAAGACCGTGCCCAGCCCGCCCAGCCCCGAAGCGACGGCACCCTGGATCGATTCCGGCGCGCCGGTGTAGGTCAGGCGTGCTGCCAGGGCGCTGGGCGTCAGGCCGTGTTCGACCAGCGTGACCGCCACGGCATTGAACAAGGCCGACTCCTGCTGCGTGGGGATGCGGCCCAACATCTCCAGGAACGCCATGTCGCCGAGATTGATCTTGCCGAGCAACTCGCCGGGGAGATCCAGACCGCGCACGACAATGCGGTCCGGGGTGGAAAAACCCATATCGGTGCGAATGGGCTTGCGCTTGCTGGACATGCGAACTCCTGTGGTCGGTAGGTGATGCTATTCGAAGCGCGGCTTGCGCTTCTCGCGGAAGGCGGTCACGCCTTCGCGTGCATCGGGGGTCATGAACAGGAAGGGAAAGGCGTCGCGGGCGGCGCGCAGGTCGTCGCCGCCGAGGCCGCGGTTGTAGAAACTCTTGGCCATGCGCACCGCCAACACCGGCCGGGTTGCAATCTTTTCCGCCATGGCCAGGGCCTCCTCCATCAGCTTGCCGTGTTCGACCGTGCGCAGCGCAAGGCCCAGACGCACCGCTTCCTCTGCGCTCACCGGCTCGCCGATGATCGACATTTCCTTGGCCTTGGCGCGACCCACCAGCTCTGCAAGACGCACCACGGCGAAGCCGGGCAGCAGGCCGAGCTGGATTTCCGGCACGCCGAATTTGGCGCGCTCCGAGGCCAGCACGAAATCGCAGGCGATGGCCAGCTCGAAACCGCCGCCGAAGGCCATTCCGTTGACCGCCGCGATCAGCGGCTTGGTGCAGGACTCGGGCGAGGCGAGGAAGCCGATGACCTCATCGAGAAACTGCTTGACCGACGCCGCCGCGAAATCGAAACCGCTGATGTCGGCCCCGGCGCAGAACGCCTTGTCGCCGCTGCCGGTGATGATGCCGACGCGAATCTCCGGGTCCGCCTCGATCATCGCAAAAGCCTGCGTGACGCCCTGGCGGATCCCGGCGGAGAGGGCGTTGAGCTTGCTGGGCTCATCCAGCGTGATGACCGCGACGCGACCTTTCTTTTCGAACTCGATGCTGCCCAGTCTCATGCTTTGCCCTCGTCAATCTTGATGGATGGAAACTCGAATATCCGCAAACGCCGGGTGTACTGCGGCAGCGTTGGCGCGCGCCCCGCTACACCGGCACGTCGCCGGCCAAGGTCACGCGATGCATCAGGCGGCGGTGGCCGTGGTAATCGTTGACCGGCAGGTGCTGTACGCAGCGGTTGTCCCACAGCGCCAGCGCACCGGCCGACCAGCGCCAACGGCAGGTGAACTCAGGCCGAACCTGCTGCGCAAACAGGTATTCGAGCAGCCCGCGGCTTTCGTCGGCAGACCAGCCGCAAATGCGAACGGTATGGGCCTGGTTGACGTACAGCGCCTTGCGGCCGGTCTCGGGATGCGTGCGCACGATGGGGTGCTCGGCTTCCAGCGGCGCCGCCTCGCGACCGCTTTCACGCAGGCGATCCTCGCGCGTTCTCGAGACCTCGGCCTTGGCCGATGAACTGACCGCGCGCAGGCCCTGCAGCGTCGCCTTGAGCCCGGCAGAAAGATTGTCGTAGGCGAGGTACTGGCTGGCGAACAGCGTGTCTCCGCCCATAGGCGGTATTTCCACACCGTAGAGCAAGGTCGCCATCGGTGGCACTGGCAAATAAGTGGTATCCGAATGCCAGACGCCGCCGAAGGCCTCCCGCTCCTGCTCCCGCTTGAGCACCGCGGTGACCAGCGGCGCCTCGTCCAGGCCGGGCAATTGCGGGTACTGCATCGGTTCGCCGAAGCAGCGGGCCACGGCCACGAGTTGTTGCGGCGAGAGCGACTGGCCCTCGAAGAAGATCACACCGTGGGCGAGCAACGCTGCACGAATCACAGCGATCACCTCCGGCGCCAGCGGTTGTGCCAGATTCACACCGTCGACGCGCGCGCCGACCGAACCGCTCCAGGGATGGACTGAGAGCGTGTCCTGCCGAATAGCCGGTGTCGCCGACGGATGCAGGGTATTCATGTCACCAGGCGGATACGGTGGTCGCCGCAACCCGCAGCATCATTCTGCGAGCGTCACACCGGAGCCACCCATCTCGGCCGGCATGTCCTTCATCTTCGGCAGGCCGTCGCGGATGTGCAGCACCGTCTCTGCGTAGTGGACGTGCAGGCTCGGCTGGAACGGCAGGCCGGGCAACACCCCGGTGTAGACATCGGTCAGCCCCATGCCGGGATGTTCGGAGAAGATGTGCCCGCCGCAGGTCTTGCACCACTTGCGATAACTCTGGGTGGTCTTGTGATAGGTGCCGATGTTGTCGGCGCCCTGTGTGACCTTGACCGCGTCCGGTTGCCACAGGCTGAAAGCGTTGACCGGGCCGGCAGACCAGTGCCGACACGACGTGCAATGGCAGTAGCCCATCGCCACCGGCGCGCCAGTGACCGTGAACTGGATCGCACCGCAGAAGCAGCTTCCCTGGTAGCTCGAATCACTCATGGCGGTTCTCCTCGTCAACGCTTTGCTGCGCAATGCGCGGCAGCGGCTTTCCAGCATCGGCCAGACCGACGTCGCAGCGATGCGGCTGCCGGCAAAGGCTCGAACCCAAAACTTTTTCTAACAGCCGTTAGACAGTAAACTGGGCAGCATCAAAGTTCAAGGCGGCGGCACTTCCATTCGCGACTCCCACTCCCAGGTCACTGCGGCCGCGCTCAACGGCGGGCTGCTGCTGGCGGCAACGGCAGCGATCCTGCTGTCGTTCAAGATCATCTCGATCAAGCTGCTGTACCGGCTCGGCATCGATCCGGTGAGCGCAATCGCCCTGCGCATGCTGTTCGCAGCGCCGGCATTCCTGGCGGTCGCGGTCTGGACCTGGCGAAGCGACCCTCGGCCCACACGGCGTGATCTGGCCGTGCTGACGGGCCTCGGCCTGATGGGCTTCTATCTGTCGAGCATGCTCGATTTCTACGGCCTGAAATACATCTCGGCCGGCCTGGAGCGGGTGATCCTGTTTCTGACGCCCACTATTGTTTTGCTGCTCGGGCTTCTGATGCTCAAGCGCCGCGTCTCGCGCAAGCAATGGCTGTCGATGGCGCTGGCCTACTTCGGCATCGTGCTGGTGTTCTGGCACGAACTGAGGATCGACGGCGGCCTCGACACCGCGCTCGGCTCGGCGATGGTCGCGGCCAGCGCGATCCTGTACGCGATCTACCTGGTGCAGACCGAAAAACTGATGCAGCGCCTGGGCACGTTGCGGGTGGTGTCGCTGGCCATGAGGGTGTCGTGCTTTGCCTGCCTGCTGCAGTACGCGGGGCTGCGTCCGTTTCCAACCCTGTTCAATCTGGCCACGCAGGTCTGGTGGCTGTCACTGCTCAATGGCACCGTCGGCACCTCGGTGCCGGTGTTCATGACCATGATCGCCGTCAAGCGAATCGGTGCCGGCTACGCCGCGCAGGCCGGCATGATTGGGCCGATCGCCACGCTCTTCATCGCTTGGTGGTTACTGGGCGAGCCCATTTCCGGCCTGCAACTGGCGGGAACCGGCCTGGTGACGCTCGGCATCCTGCTGCTGTCCGAGCGCAACCGGGCCTTGCCTTCGGTTCCGCCCGAAAACTGAGGCGCATCCCGAGCGCTTTAGCCGCAGGGAATCAGCGCGTCAGCACGAAGCCTTCGTAGCCGTTGCGCGCGCTCTCCTCGCATTTCTGCAGGTACAGCGGCAGTCCGCCCGGATAGTTGAGGCTCTCGCGCTTCTTGCCGGGAATGTTGTCGCCCATGTACCAGGAGTTCGCGAGCGGGAACAGGGTCATTCCGATCAGGTCGCTGATGTGCTGCGACCAAGCCTCGTCTGCCTCCGGCAGAGACTCGATGCGCGAGTACCCGTTACGCTGCATGTGCTCGAAGAGCTGGATCAGGACATCGCCCTGCAGTTCCGCCGCCGAAGGGCCGTTCAGGAATCCGCTCGGGCTGTGCGGACCGTACACGAAGAGCATGTTCGGGAATCCGGCGCTGGTCAGTCCCAGGTTGGCCTTGATGCCATCCGACCACCGGTCCTTGAGCTTGGCGCCACCCACGCCGGTGATGTCAATGGCGAGAATGCCGCCGGTCACTGCATCGAATCCGGTGGCCAGAACCAAAATATCCACGGCGAATTCACGTTCCCGAGTGACCACTCCGGTCGGCGAGATTCTTTCGATCGGCGTGGCGCTCAGGTCGACCAGCGAGACGTTGTCCTGGTCGAACACTTCGAAATATCCGTTCTCCAGCGAGGGTCGCTTGGTGCCGTAGGGATACGGCGCGCGCTCCGGTGCCAGAATCGCTGCGTTCGCCGGATTCTTGATCCGCGGCAGGGTCTTGCTGCGCCAGAACTCGTAGGACGTGGCGTTGGCCTCGAGGTTGTAGAAGACGTCGTTGAAAGTGCCCAGCCAGTAGTGGAACCCGCCCTTGTCCCACAGCGACTGGTAGATCTCACGCCGCTCGATGGCGGAGACCTCAAGCGCGGACTTGGGATAGAAATCGAAATCGAACCCGCCAAACGTCTTTTCACGGACCGCGTAGCGCCTCGGGTAGTCGGCCTTCATCTTGTCCTGTGTCGCAACATCCAGCTTGCGCTGCTGCATCGGCAAGGGCAGACAGGGTGTGCGCTGGAACACGACGACTTCGGCGGCAACCTTGGCCGCCTCCTGCACCAC
>JAJFJX010000166.1 GCA_021773655.1 Panacagrimonas sp. | reverse complement strand
GGAGAACGAGGTGTCGAGCATCGTGGGAGCTGCCGCCAACGGCGACTTCACGCGCCGCATCGGCCTGGACGGCAAGGACGGCTTTTTCAAGATGCTGGCCGAGAACGTCAACCAGTTGCTGGAAACCAGCGAGGTCGGACTCAACGAGGTGGTGCGGGTGCTGGGCGCGCTGGCCAAGGGCGACCTGACCGAAACCATTTCTGCCGATTACCAGGGCACCTTCGGGCAGCTCAAGGATGACGCCAACACCACGGTCGAGCAGCTCACGCAGATCATCACGCAGATCAAGACCGCGACCGACACCATCAACACCGCGGCCAAGGAGATCAGCTCCGGCAATAGCGACCTGAGCGCCCGTACCGAGCAGCAGGCCGCCTCGCTGGAGGAAACCGCCAGCTCGATGGAAGAGCTGACCAGCACGGTCAAGCAGAACGCCGAGAACGCCAAGCAGGCCAACCAGCTCGCGGTCGGAGCCTCCGACGTCGCCCGCAAGGGTGGCCAGGTGGTGTCCGAGGTGGTCACGACCATGAGCGCGATCAACGATTCGAGCAAGAAGATCGTCGACATCATCAGCGTCATCGACGGCATCGCTTTCCAGACCAACATCCTGGCCCTCAACGCCGCGGTGGAAGCGGCGCGGGCCGGCGAGCAGGGCAGGGGCTTTGCGGTGGTCGCCGCCGAGGTGCGCAGCCTGGCGCAGCGCAGCGCCGGCGCCGCCAAGGAGATCAAGACGCTGATCGGCGACTCGGTCGAGAAGGTCGGCAACGGTTCCAAGCTGGTGGAACAGGCCGGCAAGACCATGGAGGAGATCGTCACCAGCGTGAAGCGGGTGACCGACATCATGGCCGAGATCAGTGCCGCGTCGCAGGAACAGAGCCAGGGCATCGAACAGGTCAATCAGACCATCACGCAGATGGACGAGGTGACCCAGCAGAATGCCGCGCTGGTCGAGCAGGCCAGCGCCGCGGCCCGTTCGATGGAGGAACAGGTCGAGGGTCTGAGCCACTCGGTGAGCCTGTTCAGGTTCGTCGACGCCCCCGCCGCGCAAGCCTTTGGTGCGCCGCGCCAGGCGGCACGACCTGCACCGGCCTCTGCACCTGCCCCTGCAGCGCGTGCCGGAGCAAGGCCGGCAGCCGCCAGGTCGCGGCCCGCGCCGACGCCGACGCGTCGAGCCGCCACGGTCGGTGGCAGCGGCAGCGGCAGTTCCAACGGGAATGGAAAATCCCATCCTGCCGCCGAGCAGGGTGGGGAACAGTGGACCGAGTTCTGATCGGCCACCCGCAGCGGAACGCAGGCGATGAACATTCGATCCTGGATCTTCCGGCCTGGCACGCGCCCGGCCGGTTCCGGCCCTGTCGCGGCGGACGGTGACACCGGTCCGGCCGGCGACACGCTCACCGAGCAGGGCCGCTGGCTGGCCAACTACGGCCTGAGTCTGGCGGCCGCCGACTACGCGATTCCGGCACCCGAGACTTCCGGCGGTTGTCCGCTCCGGCGGCTGCTCCCGGCACCGCGGACACTGCGCTGATGCTCGGGGCCGTGGTGGCCGATGAAGGGGCGCGGACTCGCGACACTGGAGGCCGCGACTTTCCCTTCACCTCCCGGGATTTCGAGCGCGTGCGCCGCCTGATCCACCAGCGCGCCGGAATCGCGCTGGCCGACAGCAAGGAGGAGATGGTCTACAGCCGCCTGGCGCGTCGCCTGCGGGCCTTGCGGCTGGACTCCTTCAAGGTCTACCTCGACCGGCTGGAGGCTGGCGACACGGGCCAGGAGTGGCAGGACTTCACCAACGCGCTGACCACCAACCTGACCTCTTTCTTTCGCGAGGCCCATCATTTCGACGCCCTGCGCGAGTTCCTCGCCGGTCTGCCGGCCACGCGCAGGGTCACCCTCTGGTGTTCCGCGGCCAGCACCGGCGAAGAGCCGTATTCGCTGGCCATCACTGCCTGCGAGGCCTACGGCACGCTGACCCCGCCGGTGCGCATCCTGGCCACCGACATCGACACCCAGGTCCTGGCCACTGCCGAACGCGGCGTGTATCCGCTGGAGCGCATCGAGAAGCTGTCCGCTGATCGCCGTCGAAAATTCTTCCAGCGCGGGCAGGGTGCGCAGGCCGGACAGTGCCGGGTGATCGAGCCGCTGCGCGCGTTGCTGAGCTTCCGCCCGCTCAATCTGCTCGACGCGCGTTATCCGATGCGCGGCCCGTTCGACGCCATTTTCTGTCGCAACGTGATGATCTATTTCGACAAGCCCACGCAGCTTGCGATCCTGCGCCGGATGGTGCCGCTGCTTGGCGCCGACGGGATGTTCTTTGCCGGACACTCGGAGAGTTTCTTCCACGCCGGCGAACTGATCCGGCCGATCGGCCGCACCATCTACCGACGCGCAGGGGTGGCCTGACCATGTATGCCATCCGGTCGTCGCGCAGTACGTCGCGCAATGTCGCTGCGCCGGACACGGCCGCCGGCTACTACGACAACCGTTTCAAGAGCCAGGCACTGAAGGTGTTGCCCGGCGAGTTTCTGGTGACCGATCGCGACGTGATGCTGGTGACGGTGCTCGGCTCCTGCGTCAGCGCCTGCATGCGCGATCCGCTGGCCGGGGTCGGCGGCATGAATCACTTCATGCTGCCCGACGCCGAGCCCGAGTCCCGGTCCAGCACCTGGGCCAACGAATCGGCCCGCTACGGCAGTTACGCGATGGAGATGCTGATCAACGAACTGCTCAAGCGCGGTGCCTCGCGCGCAAGGCTGGAAACCAAGGTCTTCGGCGGCGGCGCCGTGCTGGCGGGGTTCACCACCAATCCGGTCGGGCAGCGCAACGGCGAGTTCGTACTGCGCTATCTGCGCGACGAGGGCCTGCCGGTGTCGGGGCAGGATCTGTTCGAGGTCTTTCCCCGGCGCGTCCACTACTTTCCGCGCAGCGGCAGGGTCATGGTCAGGCGCCTGCCTTCGGCCAACGACGTCGAGGTGCTGGCCAGCGAAAAGCTCTATCGCTCGCGGCTGGCCGAATCGCCGACGACGGGCTCCGTGGAGCTGTTCTGAGCCCATGACTTCAAGAAATGCATCCGAGGCGAAGGCGCAGAGGGAAACCGTAGAACGCAAAGCCTGTCTGTCTGTGTTCTCAGCGTTCTCAGCGTTCTTCGCTTTTCCATCGCGCCCCTGCGGCGAAGTTTCAACGAGGTTCGAACGATGAGCCGGATCAAGGTGCTGGTAATCGACGACTCCGCGCTCATGCGCCGTCTGCTGGTGGAGTTCCTGGAGGCCGATCCGGGCATCGAGGTGGTGGGCTCTGCGCCGGATCCGCTGATCGCCCGTGACCGCATCAAGCAGCTCAATCCGGATGTGCTGACCCTGGACGTGGAGATGCCGCGCATGGACGGCCTGACGTTCCTGGAAAACCTCATGCGCCTGCGGCCGATGCCAGTGGTGATGGTGTCCTCGCTCACCGAGCGCGGTGCCGAGACCACGCTGCAGGCGCTGGAACTGGGCGCGGTGGATTTCGTCACCAAGCCGAAGATCGACCTTGAAGCCGGCATCCGCCAGTACGCCGACGAGCTGATCGCCAAGATCAGGAGCGCCGCGAGTTCGCGTGTGCGCGGCATCAACCGTTCTGCCGCCGCCGCGGCGCCGCCATCGCGTCCGCGCAGCCTGCTGCGCACCACCGAGCGGCTGATCGCGATCGGCGCCTCCACCGGCGGCACCGAGGCGATCAAGGAAGTGCTCGCCAGCATGCCGGCCGATGCACCGGCCATCGTCATTGCGCAGCACATTCCTGCGGCCTTTTCCGGTCCGTTCGCCGCGCGCATGGACCGTTGCAGCGCCATGCGTGTCTGCGAGGCGACCCATGGCCAGCAGATCGTCCCCGGGCATGCCTACATCGCACCCGGTGACTGGCACATGCGGGTGGTGCGCGACGGCGCGCGCTACGTCTGCCGCCTGGACCAGGACGCCCCGGTCAACCGGCACCGGCCCAGCGTCGACGTGCTGCTGCGTTCGGTGGCGGACAACGCAGGCGTCAACGCCGTCGGTGCCATCCTCACGGGCATGGGCGACGACGGCGCGCGCGGTCTGCTGGCGATGCGCCAGGCCGGCTGCCGCACCCTGGTCCAGGACGAGGCCAGCTCGGTGGTGTGGGGCATGCCGGGCGCCGCGCACAAGCTCGGCGGCGCGGAACAGGTCTTGCCTCTGGGGCGTATCGCCAGTGCATTACTCGACCTTTGTGCCGGGAACCCGGCGCGACCCATCAGAACTTCAAGCGGAGAAGCATCGTGAATCCAAGCATCCTCGACACGCTGTGGCGCGCCATGGGACTGCCATTGGCCGCGACGGCCGTGTTCCTTGGCGGGCTGGTCTACGGCGTCGCGGACCGGCTGGGCGTTGCGCTCGGCGGTCTGGCACTGGCGGTGTGGATCTGGAGCCACTGGCAGCAGACACGACGCCTGCGCCAGATCGAGATGGGCGTCGAAGGCCAGCAGCAGCAGCGTGCCCGGCAGCTCGGCAGCATCGAGGCCCTGCGCGGTGGCATCGATGCCGAGTCCGGCGGCCTGCGCGAAGAGATCGAGCGCGTCAGCCGGCTGCTGCGCGAGGCGATCCGTGACCTCACCGGCGCCTTTTCCCGGATGAACGATCAGTCGCAGCGCCAGGCGCATGCGGTTTCGCAGGTCCTGTCGCAGACCAGTCGTGCCGGCAATGGCTTGGACATTCGCCAGTTCGCGCAGCGCGCCGGCAGCCTGATGGAGAACCTGGTCGACACCATGAGCCAGGCCACCCGCCAGAGCGCGGCCAGCGTTCAGCGGATCGATTCGATGGTCAAGCACCTGGATGCAATCTTCGAGCTGCTCGGCGACGTCAAGACCATCGCCGACCAGACCAACCTGCTCGCGCTCAACGCCGCCATCGAGGCCGCGCGCGCCGGTGAGGCCGGTCGCGGCTTTGCGGTGGTGGCCGAGGAGGTGCGCAATCTGTCCGAGCGCTCCACCAGCTTCAACGAGCAGATCCGCAAGCTGGTGTTCTCGTCCAAGGACGCGGTGGCTCAGGTGCGCGAGACCGTCGGTGAAATGGCCAGCCGCGACAGCGACACCACCGACCGCGCGCGCCAGGAAGTGGCACGGCTGCTGGCGGACATGGAAAACCTCAACGGCCTGCTCAACGACGGCATGCGCGAAGTCTCGGGTGCCGGCGAACAGATTCGCGAAGTGGTCGGCCAGGCGGTGCGTTGCCTGCAGTTCGAGGACATCGCCACCCAGGCCCTGGGATCGGCCGCGCGCCATGCTGGCCGGCTGGAGTCGGTCGGCCTGGATGCCTTGCGCGTGGCCAGCGGCGACGCGCCGGAGTCTGCGAGCGTGGCAGAGGCGCCGGCTCGGGCCCGGATTGCGGCGCAGGCGCAGGCCCCCGCCGCGGTTCCGCCCCGGCCGATGCCGAGCCCACGTGCGGCGATGACCGCCGCCGCCCCGGTCGAGGCCTCCAGCGCCCCGATCCGGGCTGCCGCCGCCCCGGCGCCGGCCCTCAACGGCAACGGCGCCAGCGGGCTCAACGGCAAGGATCATCACGACTGGCGCGCCCCGGCTCACAAGCCGGTGGCACAGGAGAATCTCGACGCCGGGTCGGTGGAACTGTTCTGAGCGACGCGGCTCATCACCCACGGGGGCGTCTCGCGGCGCCGCCCGACCGCCATGAATGATGAGGCAGGGGATCTCGGGCGACCCTTCAGGAATTCGGGCCAGGGCCTAGCATGCGGGCTCCGACCGTCGCCGAGAGGACCCATGAACCGGACATCATCCACGGCCGGTCCGCGGTCGGTCCGCGAATCGGGTAGCCCAGCTTGAACGCGCGCGTCCACGGCCTTCTGGCCGATGCGGTGCTGCTGCTGCACTTTGCCCTTGTGGTATTCGTGGCGGGCGCGCTGCTGCTGATCCTGCTGGGCAATGCCCGGAGATGGCAGTGGGTCAACGCCGGCCTGTTCCGGCTGGCGCACCTGGTGGCCATCGGGATTGTCGCGGCGCAGGCCTGGCTGGGCGTGGTGTGCCCGCTGACCACGCTTGAAATGTGGTTGCGCCAGCGGGCCGGTCAGGCCGTCCATGAAGGCAGTTTCGTGCAGCACTGGGTGGAGCGCTGGCTGTTCTACGATGCGCCGCTGTGGGTGTTCACCCTGGCCTACAGCGGATTTGCATTGCTGGTGGTGCTGGCCTGGTGGCGGTATCCGCCACGCTGGCGGCGGCGCCGCCGGGGTGAGCGTGAAACCCGACAGAGCGGCCGGTGAGGTGGATTGAGCCTGGACACCGCATTGCTACTCAAAGGCGCAAAGCGAACAGATACGAACGCCAAGGGTTTTTCCGGACGGCGCCCCGCACCAGACGAGGTGAGCGCGGCACGCTTGTTCTGTTTGCGTCGCGCGCGCGGTTCGTGGTGTTCAGCCGCTTTTTTCGGTTCCTGATTGGAATGGAAATTCAGCCGGGATCGCGAACGACGTCACTCCCGCCTTCGCGGGGATGAGGCTTGCCGAGCGCCGTTGCCAATCGGATTTCCGTTTCAAGCTGTTGCGCATCGATGTTGCGCATCGATACGGTTCGGCGCCGGGGAAGGATGATCAGGAGCGCCCGGACGCCGCGCCGGCCGCGAGCAGGTCCCACAGCTTGTCCGGCGCCACGGCCGGGTAGAACAGCCAGCCCTGCGCGTAGTCGACGCCGATCTGGCGTAGCGCGCTCAGCTTGCGCGCGTCGTCGACGAACTCGGCGACGGTCTTTTTGCCGGTGACCCGGGCCACGTGATGAATGGCGCGGACGATCTCCCGCGCCACCTCGCTGTGTGCGACGTCGTGGACGAAACGTCCGTCGATCTTGACCTCGTCGATCGGCAGGGACTGCAGGTAGCCGAACGAGCACAGGCCGGAGCCGAAGTCGTCGAGGCTGAAGTTGCAGCCAATGGCACGAAACGCCGCGATGATTTCGGCCGCGACGTCGAGATTGTGGATCGCCGAGGTCTCGGTGATCTCCAGGCACAGCTTGCCGCGCGGCAGGTGGGCGTTGCGGATGTCGCGGAACAGTTCGTCGACGAAACGGCCGTCCATCAGCGAGGCGCCGGAGAGATTGATCGACAGGTTGTGCACGCGATCGAGAATCTCGGGTCGCGAGTCGATCCAGTCCAGCAGGTAGTTCGCCGTGAAGCGGTCGAGCTCGGACACCGCGCCGTAGTGTTCCAGTGCCTCGATCACGCCGGTGGCCAGCGGCATCGGCACCCCGTCACGCTCCATGCGCACGAGGAACTCGGCCTTGGCGATGCGCGGCACTTCGCCGGCGATGTCCATGATCGGCTGGGCGTGCAGGCACAGCCGGCCCTCGCGCAGCAGTTGCCGGAACTCGGCCACGGCCAGCGGGCTGGCGCGGGCGACCTCCAGACGGCCCCCGGCGGCATCGGGGTGGACGATCTGGTTGAGTCCGCGCTGCTTGGCCACGTCGCAGGCCTGGGCGGCGTCGGCCAGCACGCGGGACCAGTCGCCGCCACGACGGAATATCGCCAGCCCGATCGACACCGCGATTGGCTCGGACCCGGTGCTCGAAGGGTGTTCCAGGCCGCACAGCAGGTCGCGCAGGGCCACCGCTTCGTCGAGCGCCGATTGCGTGTGGTCGATGGCCTTGGCGGCCACGAACTCATTGCTCCACAGCCGGCCGGTCAGGCCCTGGTGGTCGCTCCACTGTCGCAGAACCTTTTCCACCCGCTGCAGGATGCGGTCGCCTTCCTCGGCGCCGGCATGGCGATTGATGGCGCGCAGATTGCGCAGGTCGACATAGATCAGGACCGCGCGCTCGCCGGGCGTCCACGCCGCCAGCGCCTGCAGCATCCGCGCATGGCAGGACGGCGGCGCCGGAACGGCGGCACATGTGGCTATGGGAGTGGAAAGTTCGCCGTCCATGGATCCGGGCACCAAGTGGGCCGGCAGGGGCCCGGCGTGGGGGTGTCGGAACGCCGTCGCCTCTGCCGTCGGGAACGCACGGGTGCAGGACTCGTGCCCGCCGGTGGCGGCAGGCTTGCAGCCTGCGGTTAGCGGTTCAACGCAGAGGTTCAACGCAGAGGACGCGTAGAACGGCGAGCAAGCCGCAAGGTAGGACGACAAAGCAGAACCGAGGTGGACCGGCTTTACCCCTCTGGCGAGAGGCGCCGTCCAGAAAGATCCATGGCGTGCTTTCGGTTAGCTTGTCGGCTCGCCTGGCGCCTGCGCATCGAAATGCAGTTCCCCGGTTCAGGCAACGTCGGGCGGGCGGGTGGTGATCCCGCCGGGGAGATCAGTCCGCGCCACTGCGACGCGGCGCACCGGCCTGAGCTCGTGCTCAGGTCCGGGTGCGAAACGATGCCCGCAGGGGCTCAGATATCGCGCCGCGTCTCCACCTGCTGCAGGCCGGGCGTCCCGGAAGGAGCCGGTTCCGCCGCAGTGGCGTCCGCCGACTGGGCGGCGGTAGCCGGTGCGTCGGGCGCCGGACGCAAGGGGTCCGGCTCAGGCGTCGCGATGTCGGAATCTGCCTCTGCCTCTGCCTCTGCCTCTGCCTCTGCCTCTGCCTCTGGTTCCGGTTCTGGCTCTGCCGGCGTCTCTGCCGATGCCTGAACCTCTGGCGGTGTCGCGACTGGCGAAGGCGGCGCTTCCGGTGCGGCGGTTGCGGTGTCGATCACGGCCGGTTCGACCGCTGCGGGTGCCGGTGCCGGTGCCTCGACTGTAGCCGGCGCGGCCACGTCCGGGCCGGCCACGACCCGCGTCTGATCGTCTACAGGGGCGGCGGCCTCAACTGCTGCGGTGGTCGAGAGCTTCGGGTCGAGCGCTACGGATTCCACGTCCGACACCGCGCGTCCCGAAGGCGCGTCCGGCTCGGCCAGCGTGGGAGTCGATGGCGCTGGATCCACGGCCACGGGAACCGCTTTCGTGGCCGGCGTGATCGCTGCCGCCTCGGCCGTGGCCGGCTCCTCTTCGGGCTGCGCGACGGGTTCGGCGACCGGCGGCAGCTCGCCCTCGGGCAGGGGGAATCGGTTTTCGACAGCGGTGAAGCGATGTACCGGCAGGCTGGCGCCGTTGATCAGGCCGCCGTCGGTTCTTTCGGGTATGTCCGTAGGCGATGGCCGTTGCGGCGCGGCGGCGGGCGAGGATGTTGCATCCGCGTCGTCATCGTCAGTCCCGACCGCCGGCGGCATTTGCCCACCACCTGTGGCAATCGGCGGCGCTTCGGCCTGGGGACCGGCACCCGGCGCGGTCGGCTCTGGCACATCGCCGGCGTGTGCGGCAGTGGCCGCGGCCGACGGTTCAGACGGCGTCGAACGCTCCCAAGGTTCCAGGGCATCCGGCACGGTCCCGACCACGGCCGATGCGCTCGCCGCGACCCGACCGCGACCGAGCGCGGCAGCCAGATCGGCGGGCAGTCCGCCGACGGTGGCCGCGCTGTCGGCGTCTTCCTGCGCTGACTGCTCGTCCTGCGTTGACTGGCTGCGTTCGGCGCCGTTGTCTCCCGGACCCGCCGCACCGCGGCTGCCCCCCCGACCGCGCCGCCCACGGCGGCTGCGACCGGAACGCGATCCGCCTTCGTTTCGAGCCTCGGCTCCCTCACCGTCGGCAGGGGCTGTGGCCGGTGGGTCGAGGTCGCCATTGACTTCGGCAGTCTCCGGGGCACCGCCGCGAACCTTTGGCAGACTGCCGGCGGAACGCGCTTCGCCCCGTTCGGGACGATCATCACGGCGGCCCGATTTGCTGCTGCTGCGGCCTTCGCTCTTGTTGTCCTTGTCCTTTTCCTTGTCGGTGCGGCCGTCGTCGCGGGCCTCGCGACGGGCCTCGGGCGCGCGCTCGGCGCGGTCGGCGGCACGCTCGGCCGCGCGATCCGGCTTGCGTTCGCCGCCGCGCCGGCCACTGCTGCTGCTGCCACGATCTCGGTCGGAGCGCCGTTCCGCAGGCTTGCGATCTCCGCCACGCGCGGAGCGCTTGTCCCTGGCCGAGCTCTGCTCCGGCTCGGGTTCGGCCTGTGGTGGCCGCGGCATGAAACCGAGCAGCCACAGCAGGCGCGCCCAGAAGCCGCGAGGCATGATCGGCTGCATCGCCAGGATCGGCGCCACCGCAGTGGCCACCGGCACTTCGATCACCGGTGCAGGAGTCGAGGGCAGGATCTGCTGCACCGCGGCCTCGGCCGGCTTGACGGTGCCGTGCGGCTCCGGCAGTTCCTGGTTGGCCCGCGGGTCGAAGTTCTGCGTCAGCAGGTGACTGACCAGGTTGTTGTTGTCCAGGCTGAGATGATCGCCGCGCACGCGTCGGATCTCGTAGGCCGGGGTGAGCAGGGTGGGGTTGGGCACCACTGCGATCGAAACCCGTTCGCGGCCCTCGATCTCGCGCACCACGGTGCGCTTTTCGTTGAGCAGGAAGGTGCCGACCTCGACCGGAACCTGTGCGATGACCCGGCTGGTGCGATCCTTCATCGCCTCCTCCTCGATCAGGCGCAGGATCGACAGGCTCAGCGACTCGACCGAACGGATCTGGCCGCTGCCGGCGCAGCGCGGGCAGGCGACCTGGGTGTGCTCGCCCAGGCTGGGTCGCAGGCGCTGGCGCGACATCTCCATCAGCCCGAAGCGGGACAGCCGGCCGAACTGGATGCGCGCGCGGTCGATGTCGCAGGCCTCTTCCAGCCGCCGCTCGACCTTCTTCTGGTTGGACGAGCTGTTCATGTCGATGAAGTCGATCACCACCAGCCCGCCGAGGTCGCGCAGACGCAACTGGCGGGCAATCTCGTCGGCCGCCTCCAGGTTGGTGTTGAGCGCGGTCTCCTCGATGCCGCCGCCGCCGGTGGACTTGGCCGAATTGATGTCGATCGAGGTCAGCGCCTCGGTGCGGTCGATCACCACCGAGCCGCCGGAGGGCAGGCGCACGGTGCGTTCGTGGGCCAGCTCGATCTGGCTCTCGACCTGGTAGCGCTGGAACAGCGGGGTGTCGTCGCGATACAGCTTGAGTCGGTTGAGCTGCTGCGGCATCACCGCTTCGAGGTGAGTGCGGGCCTGCTCGTAGACCTCGGGGTTGTCCACCACCACCTCGCCGATGTCCGGGCGCAGGTAGTCGCGCAGCGCGCGCAGGATGATGTTGTTTTCCTGGTAGATCAGGAACGGTGCCTTCTTGTCGCCGGCGGCGTTTTCGATCGCGGTCCAGATCTCGACCAGGTAGTCGGCGTCCCACTGCAGTTCTTCGGCGCTGCGGCCCACGCCGTTGGAGCGCACGATCACGCCCATGCCTTCGGGCAGGGTCATCGCCTCCAGAGCCGCCTTGGCCTCCTCGCGCTCGTCGCCCTCGGCGCGTCGCGACACGCCGCCCGCCTTGGGGTTGTTGGGCATCAGCACCAGGTAACGACCCGCCAGCGACACGTAAGTGGTCAGCGCAGCGCCCTTGTTGCCGCGCTCTTCCTTTTCGACCTGGACGATCAGTTCCAGGCCTTCGCGGATCTGCTCCTTGATCGGCCCCGGGCCGCTGACGCAGCTGCGGGCGATTTCCTTGATTGGCAGGAAGCCATGGCGCTCGCCGCCGTAATCGACGAAGCAGGCTTCCAGGGAGTGCTCGACGCGCGTGATCCGGCCCTTGTAGAGATTGGACTTTTTCTGTTCGCGGCTGGCCAGTTCGATGTCTAGGTCATGCAGTTTCTGCCCGTCGACGATGGCCACGCGCAGCTCTTCTGGCTGCGTGGCGTTGATAAGGATGCGTTTCATTTAGGTTGATTTCTCGGTAGACGCTCGACCGTCCGGCTCGGGCGCGACGCGGATGCGGCGCACTTGCGCCACACGGTCTTTGCCCGGTGCCTGGCGGGAGCGCAGGTCTGTCGTATTGGCCGACATGCGCCGTTCCGGAATGTGGACGACACACGGCGTGTCCAAGCCGCCACGAAGCGGGTAGTCTTGGGGTCGCTCGCGGGAGGCTGGAAGCCATCATGTTGGTTCCTATCACGTGCAGCGCAGCGCAAGATGCGCAGGCCGGTGACAAACTCCGGCAGCAGAATTGACCAAGCCTCGGAGTTGACACATTTTGCCACAGACTTCAGCCGGCGTGCGCCACGTCCGGGCCGGACCCCGCGAATCCGGACAGCGCATCGACAATTTCCTTCTGCGCCAACTCCCCGGGGTTCCCAAGTCGCACGTCTACCGACTCCTGCGCTCGGGCCAGGTGCGGATCAACGGCGGTCGCGTCAAGCCCGAGCGCAAGCTCGACGATGGCGACGAGGTGCGGATCCCTCCGGTGCGCATGGCCGAAAAGGGTGACATCGTCCGCCCGCCTGACGAGGTGCTCAACCGCCTGCGCCAGGCGGTGATCCACGAGGATGCCGATTACCTGGCCCTGGACAAGCCCGCCGGCTATGCAAGCCATGGCGGCAGCGGCCTGTCGTTCGGTGTGATCGAAGCGGTCCGCGCCTGGGAGCGTCACGAATACGTCGAGCTGTGCCACCGTCTGGATCGTGACACCAGCGGCGTGCTGCT
>JAJFJX010000165.1 GCA_021773655.1 Panacagrimonas sp. | reverse complement strand
TGCGCCGAGGCGTACACGGTATAGGCGTTGTTGATCACGGCGGTGGTGGCGCGATTGCTGCCGTCGAGATCGAAGCTGTCGATCACTGCAAGGCCCAGGCCGGTGGTGACCTCCGGCGCCGACAGGCCGGCGCAGTCCAGTGCGGTCGCGCTGCGCGGCCCGCCAGCGGCCTGCGTGGCGAGTTGCGGCAGCAGGCCGGTCACGCCCTGGTCCTGCAGCCGCGCGCCGATGCGCGCACGCACGTCCTGCCGGATGCGATCGGCAGCGGTTTGGTCGCCGCCCGATTGCGCCGAGAAATAATCCGAACGCAGGTCCGCCAGCGTGCCGTCGTTCGCGTACAGCCAGTCCGGCCGCGGCACGTCATAGCGGCTCACGCGATGAACGCGCCGGCCGATGCGACGGGCTTGCAGCCCGTAGCCTTCGACCTCGATCCTGCCGGTCTCCATCGGCGCCTGCGGACTGGAGATATCGACGAACACGGTGACCGCGTAGGCGACCCCGTCGGCAAAACGCGAACCGAGGACCACGACCCTGCCGCCGTCCTCGTCGAGAAACAGCTCGCTGGCCTCAAAGCCGGCCTGCCCGGCAGCCAGGTCCAGCGTGACCGGTTCCTGCGCGCCCAGCGCCTCGGGCGGAAACGCGGAAACGATCGACAGCCCGGCCCGCGACAGCACGTAGATCCGGCCGGCGTCGTCGATCTTGAGGATATCGGCTTCGTCCACGCCGCTTTCCTGCACATTGGTTTCCGACACGCGGTCGGGAATGTCCAGCGCGTCCTCGGCCGGAGAGGCCACCGGAACCGGGGCACCGGGCTCGGCCAGACCGACATCGACGAACACCGGGCAGGGCGCATCGGCCAAGCAGGCAAAGCCCTGCAGGAATTCCTCGGTCAGCGCGTCGGCCACTTCCGGAATCCAGTCCGCACAACCGGCCTGGAAACGCTTGAGCCGAAGCTCGGACAGCGGCGTGGTCTGCGAGGTGGCCACCGTCGGAGCGTTCGCGCTACCGCCACCGCCGCCACAAGCGGACAGGATGAGAACGGGGACAAGGCAAAGGCCGGGAATCAGGGATGAAGGCATGACGAGGGCGCCTCCGCGCATGGCGTGTACGCATCTTGTCGGCGTTCGGCCGGCAGATTCAAGCTGGCTGACCGCGTGCTGCCGCCGTGAGCCGTGACAGCGGGACGGCGAGGTCTCCCGGCGCCCGGCGGATGGTCACGAACATCTCCTTATCCCGCTCGTCCTCTGAAGGCAGGCCGATGACCTGGACCTGGGCACGGCCAGGCACCACGGCAGCTCGGAATTCCCATTCAAGCTGTCATTGAATCTTGCAGAAATGCTTGACAGGAAACCCGCTGCGGCTCCGGACAAACAGGATAAAAGCGTCGGCCGATTACGAAAATCCCGGTACGACGCCTGCGATTCCCGGGGACCGCAACCTCTCAGGAGTCTGCGTCTATCCAGGCCAACAGTTCCGAGGTCTTGATGTCGGTCAGGCGCCGGTCGGCGCGCGACTCCACGTTCAATCGCAGCAGCGGTTCGGTGTTCGAGCCACGCAGGTTGAAGCGCCAGTCGCCGAAGTCCAGGCTCAGGCCGTCGGTGTAGTCGACCGCGCGCGCGCGGCGCGCGTAGCGGGATTCGATGCGGCGCAGGGTGGTCTGGACGCAGGCGACGCCGCGATTGATCTCGCCGCTGACCGGATACATCGCCATACGCTCGCCGACCAGTTGCGACAGCCCCTTGCCGCTGCGCGAGATCAATGCAGCCACCATCAACCAGGGAATGGTGCCGTTGTCGCAATAGCCGAAGTCGCGAAAATAATGGTGGGCACTCATCTCGCCGCCGTAGACCGCATTGTCGGCGCGCATGCGCTCCTTGATGAAGGCATGACCGGTCTTGGACTGCACCGGCTCGCCTCCGGCCCGATGCACCATGTCGATGGTGTTCCAGGTCAGCCGGGGGTCGTGGATGACCCGCGCCGGCCTGGCGCCTTGCTGACTTTCCGCATTGAGCAGGGCCTCTGCGAGCAGGCCGACGATGTAATACCCCTCGACGAACTCGCCCCGTTCGTCGAACAGGAAGCAGCGATCGAAGTCGCCGTCCCAGGCCACACCGAAGTCGGCCCCGGCCGCCTGGATGGCGGCGCTGGTAAGTCCGCGCCCCTCCGGCAGCAGCGGATTGGGAATTCCGTTTGGAAAATCGCCGTCCGGCTGGTGGTTGAGCTTGATCAGACGGAACGGCAGGCGAGGCTCCAGCGCATCGAGCAGCGGGCCGGCCGCCCCGTTGCCGGCGTTCACCACGATGGTCAACGGCCGCAGTTCCTCGCCCTCCAGATAGTGCAGCAGATGCTCGATATAGGCGTCGCGATAGTTGACGGGGCTCATGCGCGGCACGCGCTTCGGAACCGTCTGCGAGCAGTTGGCAACCGAGTGTTCCAGGTCGCGCAGGCCGGTATCGCCGGAAACGGGAATCGCGCCGCCGCGCACCAGCTTCATGCCGTTGTAGGCGGCGGGATTGTGACTGGCGGTCACTTCGATGGCCCCGTCCACGCCGGGCTGCTGGGCAGCCCAGTAGACCTCTTCGGTGCCGCACAGGCCCAGGTCCAGCACCTCCACACCGCGTTCGCCCAGACCGAGCGCGAGCGCTTCGAGCAGCGGTCGCGAACTGTGGCGCACGTCATGGCCCAGCGCGACACGGGCCGGGGCGAAGCGCTCGGCGTATCCCAGTCCCAGGCGGTAGGCAATGTCGGGGTTGAGTTCGTCCGGCACCCGGCCGCGGATGTCGTAGGCCTTGAAGCAGTGCAGGGGGGTGGGAGCATTCATGGCCGGTTCCGGTTGACTGCCGTGGGGGCGCCGGAACCTGGCGCCAGGCGCAGGTTCCGGGGTGTGGCGTCGGGGAACCGCCCCCGGTTCTGATCGCGGACCGTCGCGGCATTGCGCAGGCGCGACCTCGATGACAGGTATTGCAATTTCATGGGCAGGATTCCTCAACTCTTCGTCAATGCCCGGATACGATTCCGGGGGCGCGTTCAGACCGCTCAGATGGTGGTGGCAAGACTCGTGTCGGTGTCGACCACGGTTGCTTGGGCGGTAGCGCGTGGTTCCGCCGCGCGGCCGTACACGTCATCGAAACGCACGATGTCGTCCTCGCCCAGATAGGCGCCGGACTGCACCTCGATGAGCTCCAGCGGAACCAGGCCGGGGTTCTCCAGCCGATGCACGTTGCCGAGCGGAATGTAGGTGGACTGGTCTTCGCAGAGCAGGAACTCGCGATCGGCGCAGACGACGCGCGCGGTGCCTCTCACCACCACCCAGTGCTCGGCACGGTGATGATGCATCTGCAGGCTCAGCTTGTGTCCCGGCTTGACGGTGATGCGCTTGACCTGAAAGCGATCACCGTCGGCGATCGATTCGTAGTGACCCCAGGGTCTGAAGACACGGTGATGCGTGGCGACCTCGTGACGTCCGGCCTGCTTGAGCTGCTGCACGACGGCCTTGACGTCCTGTACGCGCGAGCGGGGCGCGATCAGCACGGCGTCGCCGGTTTCCACCACCACGTGGTCCTCCACGCCGATCATCGTCACCAGCCTGCTGTCGGCATGCACCAGGTTGTTGTGCGAGTCCTGCATCAGCACGTCGCCACGGGCGCAGTTGCCGCTGTCGTCGGTGGCCGGCAGCCCGGCCAGGAATTTCCACGAGCCGACGTCATCCCAGCCCACGTCCAGCGGCACCAGCACCAGATCGTCCAGCTTTTCCATCACCGCGTAGTCGATCGAGATCTTGCGGCAGGACGAAAACGACTCCGGATGCAGCGACAGGCTCATCTCGTCGGGCCCCTGCACGGCGAGCCGTACCGCCTCGCCCGCGCCCTGGCTCAACTCCGGCTCCAGCGATTCGAGCACCGACAGGAAGCGATCGGCCCTAAACATGAACATGCCGCTGTTCCAGTAATGGTCGCCGGATTCGCAGAAGCTCTGCGCCCGCTGCGAGTCGGGTTTTTCGACAAAGGCCTGTACCTGACGCGTCGCCATCAGGTCATCGAGCGCAGCGCTGCATTGCAGGTAGCCGAACCCCGTTTCCGGGCCGGTCGGGTGCACGCCGAAGGTCACGATGTGCCCTTGCTCAGCCAGTTCTACGCCGGTCGCAACCGCCTTGTAGAAACCTTCCAGATCGGTGATCGCGTGATCCGCCGCCATCAGGAACACGATGGCTTCATCGCCGAACCGACCAGCGACGTAATGCGCCGCCGCAGCCGCTGCCGGCGCGGTATCGCGGCCTTCGGGTTCCAGCAGCAAGGTGGCATTGCCGATACCGGCGTCGCGTAGCTGTTCGGCAATCAGGAATCGGTGGGCATCGCTGCCGATCACCACCGGAGCACTGGCGTCGGCAATGGCACGTGCGCGCAACGCGGTGTTCTGCAGCAGGCTGTGGGCGCCGCTGAGGGCGAGAAACTGCTTGGGGTAACTCTCGCGCGACAGCGGCCACAGGCGGCTGCCGTTGCCTCCGGCCATCAGCACGGGGGTTACGATTCGCGAGATTTGAGGCGCAGTGCGGGTCGCGCAGTCCATTAGAGTGTCTCCTTGGCAGGTGCGGTCAGTGGGGCAAACAGATCGGTGAGGTTTCCGCCCAGGCGGTAGTTCTTCAGCGGGCGCAATTGCTCCAGGCGCGCGCGCAGGTCGGCGTCGCAGGCAAAGGTCCAGCAGTACGGCTCCATCCACGCAAACTTGGAGCGCTGTTCGAAATCCTTGGTGATCTGGCGATTGCCGGTACGGCGGGCGAACGGCGCCGGATCGGCGACGCCGGACAGCACGCGCTGCGCCAGACGGTCCAGCGCGTCGCGCTCCGACTGCGTCAGGTCCTGCCCGTTGGCCTTGGCAAAAGAGGCCATCATCGCCAGCGGTGTCAGCGCGTAGTTGTGGTAGTACAGGGCACGCGTGTCGCGCTTGAGCTCATTGGGCAAGTAGCCCTGCGCATCGATCTGGCCAGTCGCAACCTTGAACTGCCTGAATGCCCATTCGAACAGGTCGTGGCGATCCAGCGCCACCGCGGCGGCCATCACCGACCAGGCCGCCCAGTACTCGTGATTGTTCATCTTCTTCATCGGCGGCGCGTCCCATTCCGGCACCACCTGCTCGCTCAGATCCTGCAGCCAGCTCTCCACCTCCCGTACCAGTTGCGGGTGTTCCTGCAATGGCGCCGAAGCGGAAAACTTCAGGCGCAGGTACGCCGAGGCGATGCTGCCCAGCGCCCACTTGCGCATGGACTTGCCGGTATGGGTGCTGGACTTGCCACGCAAAGCATCGGCCTGGGCCCAGTCCTGCAGCAACTGCAGCGCACAACTCAGGGCCTCGGGCTTGCGCGTGCGCAGGTAATCCTCCACCTGCTGGCTGACACCGCGCTCCATCGCACGGATCGGCGCGATGCGGCGCTTGTACTCGGCCTCGGCTTTCTTGTTGAGGTCATCACGTGCCGAGTCGGACCCTTCGAACTTGCTGGGGAAGTCCATCGCACCGGTATACGGCTTGCTGTCCGTCGGGCAGGCATGACCGTCCTTGTCGGACTCGCGAGCGCTCATGGTGAAGCCGGGCGGCGGCACCAGCGACGCGGCGCAGGCGGCATTGGGTGCAAGCAGCACCGCCACCGCCAGCAGCAGCAGCGCGACTCCTGGAATCGGACTCATCTGTGGGTTCCTTCAAGTTTCGCGGTGCGATTCGCCGTAGCGGGCTCGGCTTCATAGGCACACAGGCGCGTCCGCAGGCTCGGTCGGCTTTCCACTTCAGGCGGAATCACGACATCCATCGACATGAACACCTGCTCGCCCCACTCCGCGTCGGTGCGCAGGCCGAACACGAAGCGACCGTTGGGCGTCAGCACCTCCTCGCGAGTCAGGCGCACGTGCTCCTTGCGGCCGTTGGTAAACCAGACCACTGCGTCCAGTTTCCGGATCGACGTGTCGCTGAATTTCAGATCGATGAAGTGATCCTCGCTTTTCAGATCGCGCACGCGGCCGCCGCCGTTGAACAGCACCTCGTTACGGCCGACATGCAGTTGCTGTCTGCTTTCCAGCGCCGCTGCGCGGCCTTCGCAACCGTTGTCGAGCAGCGGCAGGGCCTGACGATGGAAACGTGCATCGGCCAGGTTGTGGTAGGTCTGCACCTCCCACACCAGCACGCGCGGCGGGCTGTTCTGGAACTCGGGACTGGGCAGGTACGCGAGCATGGCGCCGTCCATGCCGCCACCCGCCGTGGCCACGTTGAGCACCTCCGTCTGCAGGTACTCGGAAAGGAATCCGCCGAAGTTGTACGCGGGGTCGCTGTTGCTGGTGCCGATCAGCACCACCTGCGGCGTGGCGGTGTCTCCGAACAGGTCTTCTGCATTGGCCGTATCGGCGGCGCTGGTCACGTAGCGCCTCACGTACTGATCGGCCGCGCCGTGACCGCACAGCATGCGCGCTGCCTTGTGCAGGGTGCCGCGCTTGGCCAGCAGGCCGTCACGCGTGGTGACGAAACGGGTCCGAGGCAGACTCTGGTACGCCGGCAACCCACGGATGTGTTCGGCCACCACCTGCGCGGTCCGTCGCGCGCCTTCAGGCGTCCAGTGGTGGTCGGCGCGGAAGAAATAGTCGCTTGCGTCGCGGCTCGCAAAAAGCTGTTCAAGCGGTGGCACCGCGATGCCCTGTGCCCGCATCCGGTTCAGCGCGCTGGTGTACTGCGTTTGCGCCACGGTGACGTTGTAGGCGGGGCCCACGTCCGGGCGCAGCTTGTCCGCATGCATCAGCCCGCGCGGCGGTTGCACCACCACCACCAGCTCAACGCCACGGCGTGCCAAAGCCTCGCGGAACCGGCGCAGTATCCACACGTCTTGCGGTGCGGGGCCGAAGCGCATGCGCAGATCGTCTTCACTGCGAAACAGCCATCCGTCGCGCCCCGGCACCAGCATCTTGAAGCTGCTCAGATACCCGCTTTCGTAGTGCGCCGGCTCACGGGCCTGCACACACAGATCGCAGCAGGGTTCGGCGCTGAAACGCGGGAACCCCTCCGCGGCGGGCGCCGGCGTTGCGTGAAAGCCCCACCCCAGCAAAAGCGCGATTACGTGCAGCATCGGTTTCGTGCGACTCATCGCTTGACCTGCAGATCAGTTGACCGCCCACACCAGGCGCGGCCGCTCGGTGTCGCCCAGTGCGAACAGACTGAAGACGCGGCCGCGCGCCAGGCGTACGGACGGTGCGTCGGCCACGGGCCCGTCCTGGTCATGAACTGCAAACTGCACCGGTGCCGGGTTGACCTCGCGCTGGCCTTGCTCGGCAGCGGCAACCTCGCCGATCACTTCGGTGCCGCCGTCCTGCGTGTGCAGACTCAGCGACGGCGCATCGGTGAGGTTGTAGAGGATCACCACGGCCTTGAGACGGTTTTCCGGGTAGGCGTTTTCCAGCAACTGCAGCCCGTCCGGTCCCGCCACCGCGGTGTAATAGCGGCCGGCAGCCAGCGTAGACGAATGGCGCTGGTCGCCCGCCACCACGGCATGATCTCCGGCCGGCAGGAATACGAAGTCGCTGACGTTCCAGGGCGGAATATCGGTCAACACTTCGTCGCCCACCCGGACTTCCAGTTCGGGGTTGTCGCTGGCATTGAAGACGCGCACGAAAGCCGATCCGGCCGGCGCCGCCGGCCCGTACAGCGCCGCGTCATTGGCGCTGGCCCGACCACTGACCGCCAGCGCGACGAACAAGAGCGCCAATGCGGGCAGCAGCACCGACGCGTGTTGCGCCAATCCGTGTTGCGCCAATGTGGAATCTTTTGCGGCATCAGTCATGGGGAAACTCCGGTTGGATGGGTGGTGATTCACGGCTTGGGTGACAGCCCTGCCAGTTCGGTGGTGCCGCCGGCCCGGACACGCATCGGCAGATAGCGCTCGGGGATCTCCCACACCACAAGGCGTGGGGGCGTGGCAGGCAATGTCCTCAGGTAGTCCCGCATGGGTGCAAACGGGCCCTGGCCCGATGCCGCGAGATTCAGAACGTCTTCCTGCCCGGCCTGACGCAGAGCACCTGCAAAGTTCCAGCGCTCATCTGCGCTGTAGCTGGTGCCGATCAGGGTCAGTGGCGGCGCCGATGCCTCGCTGAACAGATCGGCTTCGGCCTCGGCCTGCGCTTCGACCGTGCTGGCCCGCGCCAGCCGGTCCACCGGCGGCAGCAGGTGATCGAAATAGGGTGAAAGCGGCAGGAACTGCAGCAGGTCACCAGGGTGGTCGACGCTTCCGGTGAGCGCGGTGCGGTACTGGCGCACGCCACGCGGATAGGGCTCGGCCGTCGCCACCGCCTCGGCGGCGCATCGCGCGCCGGCCGGAGTCCAGTGGGTGTCCGTGCGCAGGAACACGGGGGCCTGCTGCTTGCATCGCCGCAGCGCCTGCAGCAGATCCGGCACCTGCACCTGCTGATCGAGCAGGGCCTGACGTGCATCGACGTAGAGGTCGCGATGAATGCTGGATGGCTGGTGCTCACCGCGGTACTCCGGGTACAGGCGCGCCTTGGCGGGGATTAAGACCACCAGCAGTTCGGTGCCGGCCGCGGCCAACTGCTGCCGCACCTGCCGGATCGACGCCAGGTGCCGATCCAGTGCCGCCGCGGCGCCGACCTCGGTGACGAACTCTTCCTCGGTGTAGAGCCAGCCGCTGTCGCCCACCACCACCCCGGGCCGTCCCTCGCCGAACAGGCCGAATTGCAGCGCGGCCCACACATTGGTCCCCAGCGTGCGAACCGGAAACACGCGGTCGTAGTGGGATTCGAACTGCCTGGTGATCTCGCCGCTGAGCACGTCGCGGTCTTGCGCGCCGTGGTAGGGCAGCGCACGTGCGGCAGCCGCCGCGGCAAGACCCAGCACCGCAGTGCAGAACAGGGCAACCAGCCATCGAGAGGGGATCTGCATGTCAGAACTGGAAATAGAGAAAGGGCGAATAGCTCTGCGCCGAGAGCTTCAGCACCGCCATCGCAAACACCGGCAGCAACAGTGCCGCGACCAACGGCACACGCATGGCGCCGACACCCGGTGCCACCGGCGCCGGCAGCGTCGCTGCCTGACGGCTGCGCCATCCGCCCACCGCGAGTACCACGACGGCCAGCAGTAGGGTGTACGTCTGGAGCGAATCGATACCGCCGGCGTAGACCTCGCTCAGGCCGCGTCCGTCAAACGCAAACATGGCGGCATACAGGCGGCCGGCCTCGGTCAGGTTCTGGGCCCGGAACATGACCCAGCCCAGCACCACCAGCAGCAGGGTCAACGCCCAGCGCAACGTCCGCCATGGCCCATGCAGCCCGGTGCCCACGCCCAGCGCGCGCTCGATCGCAAGCAGCGCGCCGTGCCATGCGCCCCAGACCAGGAAGGTCCAGTTGGCGCCGTGCCACAAGCCGCCCAGCAGCATCGTCAACAGCAGGTTGCGGTAGGTCCTGAAAGTGCCACCGCGATTGCCGCCCAGCGGCACGTACAGGTAATCGCGCAACCATCCGGACAGGCTGATGTGCCAGCGCCGCCAGAACTCGGTGATGCTCTGGCTGACGTAGGGCTGGTTGAAGTTCTCGATGAAGCGGAAACCCATCATCAACCCCAGCCCGATCGCCATGTCGCTGTAGCCGGAAAAGTCGAAATAGAGCTGCACCGTGTAGGCCAGCGCGGTCAGCCAGGCATCGGCAGTGCTCGGACTTTCCAGCGCAAAACCCTGGTCCACCAGCGGCGCCACCGAATCGGCGATGAACACTTTCTTGATGAACCCCTGCATGAAGCGCAAGGCACCTTCAGCGAACAGGTCGACGCCATGCCGGCGCGACTCGAACTGGTGGGCCAGATCGCGATAGCGCAGAACCGGACCTGCGATCAATTGCGGGAACAGGGCGATGAAGGCGGCAAACGCCACCGGGTCGCGAGTGGCCGCGGTGTCGCCGCGATAGACGTCCACGACGTAGCTGATTGCCTGGAAGACATAGAACGAGATGCCGATCGGCAACAGGATCGCCGTCCACGAAAAGGGCTGCAGGCCCACGGACGACATCAGCGTGTTGAGGCTCTCGACGCCGAAGTTGGCGTACTTGAAATAGCCCAGCACGGCCAGGTCGCCACCGACGCCCAGCAGCATCCAGCGACGCGCCGCAATGCTGCCGGCACCGTGATGGGCGATGCGCCGGCCGATGGCGTAGTTCCATAGCGTCACCCCGGCGAACAGCAGCAGGAAATCCACCCGCCACCAGGCGTAGAACAGGTAACTGCCAACCAGGATCACCAGGTTGCGCCAGCGATACGGGCTGGCGTAGTACACCGACAGGAACACCGGCAGAAACAGAAACAGAAAGACGTTGGACGAGAACACCATCGCCTGATCGCCTCAGCTGCCCAGGCGGGTGGCGCCCGCCGGCTCGATCACCACCGGGACTCGCTGACGCACCAGCAGATCCAGCAGCTCATGATGGAACTTCCCAAGTATCCCCGGGACCCGAAGCCCGGTGGACTTGGTCGGCGCCAGCAGGTCGACGTCGTACAGCTCCAGGCTCAACGGACTGTCGATGGCCACCGGACCGCTGCGGTTGTGGATCAGCTGCCCGCCCACGATCACCAGCGAAACCGTAGGCTTGAAGGGGTCCAGACGCAGATCGCGATCGGTTCCCTCCAGGTCCTTGATGTGTCCGAACACTCCGGACGCACCATTGGCGATGACCCGGTTGTGATAGAGCTTGACCCGCACGCTGTTGCGTACGCGGATGCCGTGCCGCTGGTTGCCGATCGAATGATTGCCCCAGAGCAGGTTGTCCGGGCTCTCGTAGATGGTGATGCCATCCGAGCCGTTGTCGAAGATCGTGTTGTCCGCCACCACGTTGTTGACGCTGGAGCGGTCGAGCACGATGCCCGACAGGGCGTTGTCATAGGTGCGATTGCGGAAGATCCAGCTGTCGTTGACCTCGCGCGACACGATGATGCCGTGCTTCTGGCGGGTGCCGTGGACCTCGTTCTCGGCGATGATCAGGCGGTTGGAACGGTCGTGCGGATCGATCCCGTAGACGATGTTGTCGCGATAGACATTGCGGGCGATGACCACATCGTCCGCCTCGTAGCAGTAGAACCCGTACCAGAGATCGACGAATTCCGAGTCCAGCAGCCAACCGGTCGGATGCGTGCGGTTCATCCGTTTGACCATGCCCGGCGTGTACTGCGAGAACGACACGCCGTAGGACTTGCTCGCCGCGTAACCCAGGTTGGCGACCCTGCTGTTGACGATGTAGGTCTCGGTACCGCCCCAGCTCAGCAGGAACGGCCGGAAGCGCTTGCCGTCGCGAAACTCAGCGGGGCCGTTTTCGGCCTCGCGCCAGCCGGTGAGCGCACTGTCGGTGATGTACAGCGCGCCATCGTTGACCAGGAAGGCGCCACGCTCCTCTGACATGCGGAAGTCGCGCGCCTTGCCATCGATATGCAAAGTGGCGCCCTGGCGCACCACCATCGGCAGACGCAGCAGGAACACGCCCTCGCTGGTCTGTTCGAAATGCTCGGCCGACAACTGACGTGCCAGATCGTCCGGCGTCACGTAGCCGTCCTCGATGCAGATCACCATGGGATTGCGCGTCTGCCGTTGTGCCCATATCGCAAGGCGGCCGTCGCTGCCGGTGAACTCGCCCAGCTCCACCACTTCGACCATGCGTCGGTAGACCGCACGGCCCTTGGGCGTGCGTTTGAGCTTGGCCTGCACCGCTTCGCCATTGAACGGCGACAGGTCGGGCAGCTCCGGCGCCGCACGGGCCAGTTCGCCGGCCGGCGCTGCACGCACGACGTACTTGCCGGATCCAGTCTCGGCCACCGTCGTGGCAGCGGCATCCGGCACCAGGATGCCGATACCCATCAGCACCGAGATCAGCACCGCAAGAATGCGCGCACTCAGTACCATAGGGTCAGCTCCAGGTTGACCGCGTACTGATCGTCGGCGTCATCGGCATAGGCGTCGCCGGGGAAGAACCCGGATGCACGAAATCTCAGGCTCGACCGCAGGTCCTCGTCTTCGCGCGCCAGGCCGGGCACGCGGGCACCGAAGTACCAGGCCAGCACCAGGTCCAGACCGTCGCCCAGCCAGCGCCGCCCCGGCTCGGGCGCGAGGTCCAGGCCGTCGGCGATGATTGCTTCGCCGGCACGGTGCCGCGCGAACCGGTGCGCCACCAGGCTGGCGTCGAAGCGCTCGAGCGGCAGCGACACATAGGCCGAGCCGACGTGCAGATTGCTCAGATCCGCCTTGTAGGCTTCGTTGTAGCGGTAAAGCAGGCTGCGCGTGCCGGTGAAGCGCGAGCGGTTGCTGTGCAGTCCGGTCTGTTCGTAGCGATGGTTGGAGTTGCCGGTGTCGCTGCCGGAGCCGAACGCATAGGCGACGCCGAACTGCCAGGGCAGCGCCAGCGCAGCAGGCCGCCAGCGCAGCCCCAGATCGGTGGACCAGGCCAGCACCGAGTCGTCACTGCGCGTTGCCGCCGCGCCCTCTGCGCCCGCTAGATAGTCCTCGCGCGTTCCGGTGAGCACACTGGCATCGGCCCAGTACGACCAGCCCGGACGCTGCGCCAGCTGATGGAAGCCGTTGTGCGCATAAAAATCCAGCCAGGTGAAGTTGCGCTCGCTGAGCTTGGGATCACGCCGTCCGGACAGCAGTTCCTCCTGCGGGTCGGCATGGTCGAATGCATGAATCGCGCGTATGCCAAGGAAGTGTCCGGCACGCCACTGTCCGCCGGCCTGGCCGAACACGTAAGTGCGATCACGCTCGGACGCCGAGGGATCGGTGCCGTCGCTGCGTCCGGTGAACAGGACTTCGCCGACGCCGAGGTGGCCCTGCACCAGCGTGGTGTCGAAGATCCAGCGCAGCGCCTCGATGTCGCGGTCGAACCACTGACCGTCGGGATCGCGCAGCCGTTGCCGGCCCAGCCGGATGACCTCACCGGGGTAGGAGGTAAAGCCGCGGTAGTCCACCCACAACTCGCGCAGTGCGACGTAGGTATCGCTGCGCCGCGGGCGGTCCTCGTCGGTCAGGACCAGCTCGCCGGTGGGCGCGAACAACTGTGCCCGCGCGAACAGCGAGCCCGCCCTGCCGAGGCGCCAATGTGCGACCGCCTGACCGTCCAGGAAGGCCTCGGTGGTGGGGTCGCCTTCGCCCACGCCCAACTCGCGGTCGCCTTCGGCGAAAGCACCCAGGCGCAGTTTGAAATCGTGTTCGAAGCCGTCGGCCGGAGGTTCGATCGCCAGTGCCTGACCGATCACGCCCACCCATGCCGCCAGCAGGAGCACGATGCGGGTGGCGCCATATTGCGGCTTCATGGCTGCCCCCTGGTCGCAAGCTGCGTTGTGGTGTCTGCGGCCTGGCGGGCCCGGTACTCGCGCTGGGCGAGACCTTCGGCGGCCTCAAGCTGCGCTGGCGACATTTCGCCGCGCAAGGTCTGCAGTAGTTCGGCGGCTTCGCTGACGCCGTTGTTTTCAGCCAGCAATGCGAAGGTGCACGCGTTGACGGGATCGACCCTGACACCGCGGTTGTTCCAGAACATGCGCGCCAGCGCCATGTCCGCCCAGATATAACCGCCGCGGGCAGCGCCCAGGTAATGCCGCAGGGCGAGATCCGGCTGCACCCGGCCGCGATAGCCGCGTTCGAATATCCGGCCCAGGTAGTAATGCGCCGCCGGCTGCGTTGCCGCAGCCTCGCGCAGCAGCGCTTCGGCACGCGCCGGGTCGGCCTGCGGATTGCGCGCGCTCAGGTAGTGCCGGCCCAGCACCATCGCGGCCTCGTCGGAGCCCTGCTCCATCACTTGCGCCAGCACGGCGACGGGGTCGGCGTCGGGGTCCAGCGCGGGGTCGTCGAGCAGCAGCTTGGCGACCCGCACTTGGGTATCCGACGAAGGCTGCTCGATATGGGCGAACAGCGCGTACGCGACCGAAGGGTCGGTCGAACCCGGCAGATCCTCGGCCACCGCCACGCGGGCGACGCGACCGATCGTGTCCGCCTTCAGCTCGCCGGCGGCGGCCTTGGATTGGACGACCTGCAGCGTGGCGCGGTACTGCTCGGCATCGCCGATCCGGCGGGCGTGGCGCGCGAGATCGGCATGGCATTCAGTCTGTACGTCCAGG
>JAJFJX010000164.1 GCA_021773655.1 Panacagrimonas sp. | reverse complement strand
GCGCCGGCCAGGCGCATGGCTGGTCGCTGGTCGGTGCAGGCAGCCTGCCGGCCGACCAGCGGCCACAGCCGCTGGCGCACCCTCCGGGGGCCTCGGTGACGGTGGCCGACCTGTTCTTCAACACGCCCGCGCGGCGCAAGTTTCTCAAAAGCCCGGCCACCGAGTTGCGCCACGTCGAACACTGGTTGCGCCGCCTGGCGTTGGCACGCATGGACGTCGGACTGAACCTGCGCCATGCGTCCAGGACGCTGCTGGATCTGCCGCCCGCGGCCGACGAGGCGCAGCGCGAGGCAAGAGTGGCGCAGGTGTGCGGCGACGGGTTCTTCGAGCATCGCGTGCTGGTCGACGAATCCCGTAGCGATCTGCGCCTGTCCGGCTGGTTTGCGCGCCCCAGCTTCTCGCGCGCGAGCACCGACCTGCAGTATTTCTTCGTCAACGGTCGCTGTGTGCGCGACCGGCTGGTGGCCTATGCGGTGCGCCGCGCACTGGCCGATGCCCTGCATTCGACCCGGCATCCGGCCTTTGTCCTGTGGCTGGAACTAGAGCCGCAGGCGGTGGACGTCAACGTGCATCCGCAGAAAACCGAAGTGCGCTTTCGCGAGGCCGGCCGGGTGCACGATTTCCTGTTTGGCGTCCTGCAGCAGTGTCTGCGCGGACTGCGCCCGCAGGCCGACCAGCATCGGGTGCGCCTGTCGCCGGACCAGCCCGAAAGGCCGCCGTCGCGGGCGACGCCGGCGACGCCGGCCTGGCAGGTGCGGGAGCCACAGTTCGCGCAGACCGCATGGGCGCTGCTGCGGGCGACCACACCCTCCGCGGCAGGGCTGGCGGCCGACGAGGCACTGGCGCCGTCGGCGTCACTGTCGCCGACCGGTCCCGATGCGGCCGCCGCTTCCGGGCCGGTGCTGGGCCAGGCGCTGGCGCAGTTGCATGGCGTGTTCATCCTGGCGCAGAACGCGCAAGGCCTGGTGCTGGTGGATGCCCACGCCGCCCACGAGCGGGTGCTCTACGAGCGCATGAAACGCGAGCTTGCCGAAGGTCACATCGCGTCGCAGGCGCTGCTGGTGCCGCTGGCCGTGCACCTGGCCGAAGACCGCGCCGAAGCCGTCGTGTCGCGCCGACAGGCATTGTCCAAGCTGGGGCTGGACCTTGATCTAGGCGGCCCGCAGACCATCCTGGTGCGCGCCGTGCCTTCGATTCTGGTGCGCGAGGACGTCGCCGCCCTGGTCGAGAATCTTGCCCGCGAGGAAGGTCGAAGCGCTCCCCATGCCCACCTCGGCGAGGTGCTCGACGCTCAGAGCAGAGTGCTGGCCGACGTCGCCTGTCGCGCTGCAATCAAGGCCAACCGGCGGCTGAACCTGGCCGAAATGGACGCCCTGCTACGCGACATGGAGCGGACCGAACTGGCCGACCAGTGCAATCACGGGCGTCCGACCTGGGTGCAACTGGACCTGGCGCAACTCGACCGCCTGTTCCTGCGGGGACGCTGATGTCGACGCCGCGTGGCATCTGCCTGATGGGGCCGACCGCATCGGGCAAGACCGGTCTGTCGATCACCCTGGCGCAGGCGTTGATCCGGCGCGGGCAGGCGGTGGAGATCATCAGCGTCGACTCGGCCCTGGTCTACCGGGGCATGGACATCGGAACCGCCAAACCGGACCTCGCCGAGCGAGCCGGAATCGTTCATCACCTGATCGACATCCGCGATCCGGCCCAGCCCTACTCGGCGGCCGCCTTCAGACACGACGCCGGCCAATTGCTGGAGAGCATCGCCGCGCGCGGTGCGCTGGCGCTGCTGGTGGGAGGCACCATGCTGTATTTCCGCGCCCTGACCCGCGGGCTCGATGCCCTGCCGGCCGCCGATCCGCTGCTGCGCGCGCGCCTGGCCGCGGACGCCGCGACTCAGGGCTGGCCCGCCCTGCACGCGCGGCTGGCGGACCTGGACCCGGTGACCGCGCGGCGCCTGCACCCCAATGATCGCCAGCGCATCCAGCGTGCGCTGGAGGTGGTTCTGGGCAGCGGCCGGCCGCTGAACGAGCTGCACGGTCGCGCCACTGAAGCGGCGCCGGGGCAGTTCCTGCGCCTGGCGCTGGGTCCGGTGCGGCGCGAAGACCTCCACCAGCGGATCGCCCGACGCCTGGAGCGGATGATGGCGCAGGGTTTGCTTGCCGAGGTGGCCGCACTGCACGCACGTGGTGACCTGCATCCCGACCTGCCGGCGATCCGCTCGGTGGGTTATCGGCAGCTTTGGCAGCACCTGGACGGGCTGCACGACCTGGAACAGGCCAAGCTGCGGGCGCTGGCCGCGACACGCCAGTTCGCCAAGCGCCAGTTCACCTGGCTTCGTTCTGAGCACGATCTTTGCTGGATGAACTCCGACGGCCCCGGCAATGTCGATGATGTCCTCCGGCGCATCGACAAATGGCTGTAAATGTCTGTAAATGGCTGCCAGGATCGCCATGTTAAGCTCGGCGGTACCGCGAGCGGCGAACTTTTCCGGGGCGGCAAACCTGCGTCGTGGCAAATGTTGTTGCGGTAAATAACGAATCGTGGCGAATAACGAAACACCCTTGGGGATCTACACATGTCGAAAGTACACACGTTGCAGGAACCATTTCTCAATGCCCTGCGCAAGGAGCGGATTCCGGTCTCCATCTACCTGGTCAACGGCATCAAGCTGCAGGGACAGATCGAATCCTTCGACACGTTCGTGGTACTGCTGAAAAACACCGTCAGCCAGATGGTCTACAAGCACGCCATCTCCACCATCGTGCCGGCTCGTGCGGTGCGCCTGCACGACCCCGAAGCCGACCACGGCGACGACCCGGCCGCCAGCTAGAAGTCGATTGTCCATCCAGGCGCTGTTCGATCGCCCGCCGAGCGGGCAGCGTGCGGTCCTCGTGCACCTGGATTTCCCGGGGGCCGACTTCGAGTCGGATCGCCGCGAATTCGAGGAACTGGCCCGTTCCGCCGGAGCCGACATCCATGCCCTGATCGGCGGCACGCGGGTCAAGCCCGATTCCGGCCTGTTCATCGGCAGCGGCAAGGCCCAGGAAATCGCCGCCGCCGTGGCCGCGGCCGATGTCGAACTGGCGATCTTCAACCACGACCTTTCCCCCAGCCAGGAACGCAACCTGGAAAAGATCCTGTGTTGCCGGGTGCTGGACCGCGCCGGCCTTATTCTGGACATCTTTGCCCGCCGCGCGCGCTCGCACGAAGGCAAGCTGCAGGTCGAACTGGCCCAGTTGCAGCACCTGGCCACCCGCCTGGTGCGAGGCTGGACCCATCTGGAGCGCCAGAAAGGCGGCATCGGCCTGCGCGGCCCCGGTGAAACCCAGCTGGAAACAGATCGACGGCTGGTGCGCGACCGCATCGCCACGCTCAAGCGGCATCTGGAGGACGTGCGCCGGCGCCGTGCCCAGGGGCGGGCCTCGCGCCGTCGCAACGAAGTGCCGGCGGTATCGCTGGTGGGCTACACCAATGCCGGCAAGTCGACCCTGTTCAACGCCCTGACCGGGGACGCCACCTACGCCTCCAGCCTGCTGTTCGCAACTCTGGACACCACGGTGCGCAAGCTGGAGCTGCCCCAGGGTGAGCCGGCGGTGCTGGCCGACACCGTGGGTTTCGTGCGCGACCTGCCGCACGACCTGATCGCGGCGTTTCGCGCCACGCTGGAAGAATCGCGCGACGCCGACCTGTTGCTGCACGTGGTCGACTCCGCCGACCCCGAGCGCATGGCGCGCATCGAACAGGTCGATGCGGTCCTGCACGAGATCGGTGCGGGCAACGTGCCGGTGTTGCAGGTGTTCAACAAGATCGACCTGCGCCCGGGGGAAGCGGCCCGGGTCGAGACCGATGCCGAAGGCCAGCCGGCGCGGGTCTACCTGTCGGCACGCCAGGCCAGCGGCCTTGATGATCTGCGTCAGGCCATCGTGCAGTGTCTGCGCCCGCAGGTGGATGTGTTCGAGTTGCGCCTGCCGCCCACGGCGGGTCGCCTGCGGGCGCAATTGTTCGAGTATCGGGCGGTGCTGGCCGAACACCAGGAGGAATCGGGACATTTCCGGATCGAGGTGGCCATGCCCTACATACGCCTGCGCGGGCTGTGTGTCGCCGCCGGCGTGACTCCGCCACCGGAGCCGCGCGAGTTTGAGGATTGGGAACGCGGCCCCTAGAATCCGCGATCCCGGCCCCCATTACCTTCAGCGGGCAACTCGTGAGGCCGTCGTC
>JAJFJX010000163.1 GCA_021773655.1 Panacagrimonas sp. | reverse complement strand
AGTGACTCGATGACGTGGTCGCGCTCGGTCACCCCATCGGCGAGCCGGATGCCGACGAACACGTGCGCGGCCTCTGGCGATGAATAGCGGTAGTTGAACTCGGTGATGACGCGGCGCCCCAGCAGCCTGAGGAATTGCTTGAAGCTTCCCGGCTTCTCCGCGATGGTCACCGCCAGCAAGGCCTCGGCCTCGTCGCCGAGTTCAGCGCGCTCGGCGATGTGGCGCAGGCGATCAAAATTGACGTTGGCGCCGGAGACGATGGCGCACAGGTTCTGGCCGGTAACGCCGTTCTCAGCCACCCAGCGCTTGACGCCGGCCACGCCCAGCGCACCTGCGGGTTCGGGCACCGCACGGTTTTCGTAGAACATGTCGCGGATGGCGGCGCAGATCTCGTCGATGGACACGCGCATCCATTCGTCCACCAGCTCGCGGCACACCCGGAACGGTTCGGCGCCAGCCTGCTTCACGGCCACACCGTCGGCGAACAGGCCGACCTGGTTGAGCTTGACCCGGCGCCCCGCGTCCAGCGCCTGGGCCATGCAGTCGGAGTCCTCCGGTTCCACCGAGATCACCCTGGTGTGCGGGCTGACGTGCTTGACCCAGGCCGCGACGCCGGCCAGCAGGCCGCCGCCACCGGTACACACGAAGATTGCATCCAGCGATTGAAGGTTCAGGCTGGCCAGTTGCTCGAACACTTCGCGGGCCACCGTGCCCTGGCCGGCGATGACCTCGGGGTCGTCGTAGGGGTGGATTAGCGTCATGCCGCGTTCGGCCGCGAGCTGCCCGGCATGGGCCTGAGCATCGTCGTAGGCATCGCCGTGCAGGATGGCCTTGCCGCCGAGCCGGCGTACCGATTCGACCTTGATGGTGGGCGTGGTGCGCGGCATCACGATCCAGGCCGGAATACCCAGCGAGCGCCCCGCCAGCGCCACGCCCTGCGCGTGATTGCCGGCCGAGGCGCAGATCACCCCCCGCGCGCGCGCCTGGGCGTCCAGCCCGGCGATCTTGTTGTAGGCGCCGCGCAGTTTGAAGGAATGCACCGGCTGCAGGTCCTCGCGCTTGAGCAGGATGCGATTGCCCAGGCGCTGCGACATGCGCGGCGCCTCCTGCAGAGGTGTGACGTCGGCCACGGCGTAAACCCGCGTGGACGCGGTCTCGATGCGGCGGGCGTAGCGGTTGAGCAGTTCGGTACGCGCGGCCTTGCGGCGGGCGGCAGACGGGGAAGCAGGGGCGTTCACGGCGACGTCATGGGATCGAATGCATGCGCGGCACTTGGCGAAACTCCGAAAAATCCGCCTTCTTCATTCCGGCGCGCGCCGGAATCCAGAGTTTTCAGAACACTGGACCCCGGCTTTCGCCCGGGTGACGACATCTTCAGAGTTTCCGTTGCGGCCGGTCTCATGCGGGTTGGGGGGTCGTATGATAGCGGCCCTGTCGAATCTCCCAGACCGCAGATGTCCGACGTCATTGCTTTCATCGGCGGCGGCAACATGGCCGCCAGCCTGATCGGCGGCCTCATCGCCGCGCAGCACCCGGCCGGGCGCATTCGCGTGGCCGAGCCCGACCTCGCGCGTGCGCAGAGCCTGCGCGAGCGCTTCGGCGTGAGCGTGCTGGCCACCGCCGCAGCGATGCTGGACGGCGTCGACACCCTGGTCCTGGCGGTCAAGCCGCAGCAGATGGCAGGCGCCCTGCAGGGCCTGCAAGTGGCGCCCGGGACCTGCGTGGTGTCGATCGCCGCCGGCATTCGCCTGGAACTGCTGCAAGGCCTGCTGGGTCCGCAGGCGCATTACGTGCGCAGCATGCCCAACACGCCGGCCCTGTACGGCGCCGGCATCAGCGGCCTGTATGCCTCGCCGCAGACGCCGGACGGCGCCCGTGCGCGCGCCGAGACGGTGCTGCGCGCGGCCGGAGAAATCTGCTGGCTGGCGCAGGAAGAGGACCTGGACGCGGTCACCGCGGTCTCCGGTTCCGGACCCGCGTATTTCTTCCTGGTGGTCGAAGCGATGCGTGAGGCCGGCGTGGCGCTGGGCCTGAGTCCGCAGACCGCCACGCAACTGGCCACCCGCACCTGCATCGGTGCGGCGCGCATGCTCGAGGCCGGCACCCTGGACGCCGCCGAACTGCGCGTGCAGGTCACCTCGCCCGGCGGCACCACCGAAGCCGCACTCTGCGCGCTGGAAAATGCCGGATTGCGCTCCATCTTCGAACGCGCACTGGCGGCCGCGGCACGCCGCTCGGCGGAACTGGGCAACGAACTGGCACGCGACGTGCCGATACCTCCGAACTGAACGAATCCATGGGCGCCAATTCCAGCAACGCGCTGTACTTCCTGATCTCCACCCTGCTCAACCTGTACCTGAGCGCGGTGTTGCTGCGCATCGTGCTGTCCGCGGTGCGCGCGGATTTCTACAACCCCATCTCGCAACTGGTGTGGAAGATCACCCAGCCGGTGCTGGCACCGCTGCGCAACGCCATCCCGCGCTGGAGGCGCCTGGACACGGCGGCGGCGCTGCTGCTGCTGCTGGTTTCCATCATCTACGTCCACGTCACCATGTGGATGTTCGACATGAGCCTGGCCACCGTCTCCGGAGTGGTCTACGCGGCGCTCAAGTTGCTGGTGCTGGCCGGCAATCTCTACACCGTGAGCCTGATGTTCCAGGCCATCCTGTCGTGGTTCGGACCGGGCGTGAACAACCCCACATCCAACATCCTGTGGAGCATGAACGAGCCGCTGCTGCGGCCGATCCGCCGCGTCATTCCGCCGGTGTCCGGCCTGGATCTGTCGCCGCTGGTGGCCATCATCGGCCTGCAGGTGCTGGTGATGCTGGTGCCGCTGCCCAACATCTTCCGCGCCGGCATCCTGGGCTGATGAACGCACCGGCGATACCGGAGCCCTATCCGGCCGACTCGGTCGGCCTGGTGACACCGCAGCGCGTGGCCATCGACACGCCTCTGCAACTCGACTGCGGGCGCACCCTGGCGCGCTTCGACCTGACGGTGGAGACCTACGGAACGCTCAACGCCACCGCTTCCAACGCCATCCTGGTCTGCCATGCGCTGTCCGGCGACCACCACGCCGCCGGCTACCACAGCCCGGCGGATCGCAAGCCCGGCTGGTGGGACAATTGCATCGGCCCCGGCAAGCCGCTGGACACGCGCCGCTTTTTCGTCGTGAGCCTCAACAACCTCGGCGGCTGTCGCGGCTCGACCGGACCCAACACCTTCAACCCGGAAAGCGGCCGACTGTGGGGGCCGGACTTCCCGCTGCTGACCGTGCGCGACTGGGTGCGCTCGCAGGCGCTGCTGGCCGACACGTTGGGCATCGAACAATGGGCAGCGGCCATCGGTGGCTCGCTCGGCGGCATGCAGGTCATGCAGTGGACCATCGATCTGCCGCATCGGGTACGCCATGCCTGCGTGATCGCCGCCGCGCCAAAGCTGTCGGCGCAGAACATCGCCTTCAACGAAATCGCACGCCAGGCCATCCTGTCGGACCCGGAGTTTCACGGCGGCCGCTTCTACGAGCACAACGTGGTGCCCTCACGCGGGCTCAAGCTGGCACGCATGCTCGGCCACATCACCTACCTGTCGGACGCTGCCATGCGCCAGCGTTTCGGGTCCGAGCTCAAGCTGGCGGCGCCGGCCTTCAATTTCGATGTCGAGTTCGAGGTCGAAAGCTACCTGCGCCACCAGGGGCAGAGTTTCGTCGACCGCTTCGACGCCAACACCTACCTGCTGATGACAAAGGCGCTGGACTACTTCGATCCGGCGCGTGACTTCGGCGACTCGCTGGCCGAGGCCCTGCGCCGGGCCACTGCGCGATACATGGTGATCGCCTTCTCCAGCGACTGGCGTTTCTCGCCGGCACGTTCGCGCGAGATCGTGCGGGCACTGGTCGAGGCCGGGCGCGATGTCAGCTACGCGCTGATCGACTCGCAGCTCGGCCACGACGACTTCCTGATGCCGATTCCGGAATATCACCGCGTGCTCGGCGCTTTCCTGGAGCGGGTGGCCAACGACATCGGCCCCACAGGAGCGCCCACGTGACGCTGCCTGCGGTCACCGAGGCCGGCCTGCGTCCGGACCTGGCCGTGATCAGCGAGTGGATCGAACCGGGCAGCCGCATCCTGGACCTGGGCTGCGGTGACGGCACCCTGCTTGACCACCTTGCCGGCACCCGTCAGGTGCGTGGCTACGGGATGGAGATCGATGCCGCAAACGTGAGCCGTTGCGTGGCCCGCGGCGTCAACGTGATCCAGGCCGACCTCGACGACGGCCTGCGCGACTTTGCCACCGACGCCTTCGATTACGTGGTGCTGACCCAGACCCTGCAGGCGCTGGCGCGCCCCGACCAGGCGTTGACCGAGATTCTGCGCGTGGGCCATCGCGCGATCGTCACCTTTCCCAATTTCGGCCACTGGCGCGTGCGTCTGCAGTTGCTGCGCGGCCGCATGCCGCTGACTCCGACGCTGCCGGACCAGTGGTACAACTCGCCCAACATCCACCTGTGCACGGTCAACGACTTCGAGGCCCTGTGCGCCGCCCAGCACTGGACCTGCCTGCGCCGCAGCCTGCTCGATCACACCCACCGTCAGGGCAAGCGCATCAACGCCCTGCCCAACCTGTTTGCCGAAGTGGCGCTGTATCTGCTGGAGGACGACACCTGATGGGCGCGCGGCGGGCATCGTGGCGGGTGGCCGCGCTGCTGGCGCTGCTGTCCGCGTGGACGGCCGCGGCCGCCGGCACCGTGACCGGCACCGATGGCCGGGTGGTGCACTACGGCAGCATGAACACCGATCGACTGTCGGCCGAAGTTGCGCAGCGCCTGGAAATCCGGCCGCGTGCCAGTCACGCGCTGCTCGTGCTCAGCCCGCGCGACGCACAAGGGCGCTCGGTTGCCGCCAGTGCGAGCGGCGAGGTGCGGCGTCTGACCGGTCAACGCCAGACGCTGGCTTTCCTGACACGCGGCGAGCCCGGCCAGCAGGATCTGATCGCCGAATTCGAGATCCAGGACGGCGAACATCTCGACTTCGAGATCCGGATCCGGCTCGAAGGCGAACCCTATCCGCTGGATCTGCGCTTTCGCCGGCAGTTCTACCGCGGCAACTGAAGCGCTGGCGGCCTTGCCTCGACGCTCTCAGGCGTCTGAGCTTCCGGTCGCCACTTCGCAGCGATTCTTGCCGCCGCGCTTGGCGCGGTACATGGCCTCGTCGGCGGCGTGGATCAGCGCCTCGATCAGGGTCGTGTCCGCGGCCTGCGGGTCGGTGTGTTCTGGAAACACCGCAACGCCGATGCTCGCGCCCAGACCGATCCGCGCAGGTTCGCGCCCTTCGCGCGGCACCTCGATGGGCTGCGCGATGGTCTGGCACAGCTTCTGGCCGATTCGCAGTGCATCGCCCGCTTCGGCGGTATCCAGCACCACGGCAAACTCGTCGCCGCCGATACGCGCGCAGGTATCCGATTCGCGCATGCAGTGGCGCAGACGTCGAGCGATCTCGATCAGCGTGTAGTCGCCGGCGGCGTGGCCGAGTTCGTCGTTGACCGGTTTGAAGCCGTCCAGATCGATGTACAGCAGGCTGAAACGATGACCCTGACGGCGCGCGCGCAGCACGGCCTGGTCCACACGATCCATGAACAGCAGGCGATTGGGCAGGCGGGTCAGTACATCGTGACCGGCCTGGTGGCGCGCCAATTCTTCCAGGCGCCTGCGCTCGGCCACCTCGGCCTGCAGCGCCCGGTTGCGCTGTTCGAGTTGCAGCAGCAGTTGGCTCATCTTGCGCTTGCTGTCGTAGAGCTCCAGGAACACCCGCACCTTGGAACGCAGGATGAGGTCATCGACCGGCTTGGCGATGTAGTCGACCGCGCCGTGGTGGTAGCCCTTGATGCGGTTGAGATCGTCCCGGTGCGCGGCAGTGACGAAGATGATCGGCGTCTGGCGGGTGCGGGCATCGTCCGCCAGCAGGCTGGCAACCTCGAAGCCGTCGATGTCCGGCATCTGCACATCGAGCAGGATCAGGGCGAACTCGTGGTCCAGCGTGGCCGCCAGGGCCGCGTTGCCGGACCCGGCTTCCACCACCTCGGCGCCCAGGCCACGCAGCAGGTGACGCATGGCCACCAGATTGGCCGGGATGTCGTCGACGACCAGAATCTTGGGTGCCGGCAGTTCGGGGAGCGCGGTCTCCGGAGGCGGACCGGATTCGGTGGGCAGGTGCATCCAGTGGGCTCGACAGTGGGTGGGTCGGGATCGGGGCGCGGGGGATGCGGACTTCCGCTCAGGGCCCGGGCTCGGTCAGCAGCGCGGCAGGCGCCGCGGCCAGCCATGTTCGAAGCTGGGCCAGCAGCCGGTCCAGCTCGACCGGCTTGGGGCAGTAGTCGCTGGCGCCGGCATCCAGGCATTTCTGGCGATCACCCAGCATTGCGTTGGCGGTGACCGCGATGATGGGCAAGGCATACCCCGAATTGACGCGCGCCGAGGCGCTTATCGGCGAGACTCTGAAGCTGGAGGAAGGCCGGTTCATCCAGACCCTGGATCGGGGCATCAAGCTGCTGGAGGACGAGACCGGCAGG
>JAJFJX010000162.1 GCA_021773655.1 Panacagrimonas sp. | reverse complement strand
ACTGGTCGGCAGTCAGCCAAACGCGCTGATGGGTTGGCGCAGCTATTTTGTCGCGCTGCTCACCTTCAATCTGTTGCTGGGTGCGTTCGCCTGCGTGGTGTTCATGACCCAAACCTGGCTGCCGTTGAACCCGGACGGCGTGCCCAATATGTCGTGGGACCTGGCGCTGCACACCGCCGTGTCGTTCATGACCAACACCAACCAGCAGCATTATTCCGGGCAGGCGCAGTTGTCCCATCTGTCGCAAACCCTTGCGATTGTCACCCTGCAATTCGTGACGCCGGCCACGGGTCTGGTCGCTGCTGTTGCCATGCTGCGTGGCCTGCGGGGTGGTTATCGGGCTGATGTGGACGCGGAGCCCGAAGCAGGGAAGCTCGGGCACTTTCATGTGGATTTGATTCGCAGCCTCACCCGCATCTTTCTGCCACTGGCTCTGGTGCTGGCTACGTTGTTGAGCTGGCAGGGTGTTCCGGCGTCCTATCAGGCAGCGGCGACGGCCGACATCGTTGAGCCGAATGCCGCAATGGCGCAGCAGTCAATCCCGCTCGGACCCGTGGCGCCCATGGTGGCCATCAAGCAACTGGGCACGAACGGTGGTGGCTGGTACGGCCCCAACAGCGCTACCCCTTTGGAAAACCCGACGCCGACCAGCAACGTGCTGCAAACCATCGCGATTTTGCTGATTCCGATGGCGCTTGCCATGGCAGCGGGTCCACTGCTGGGGCGGCCGCGCATCAGTTATCTGATCGTGGGTGTGATGACGCTGCTGTCTGCGAGCCTGATCACGCTGGTGGTGTCCTCTGAGATCGCGCCGAATGCGGCGACCGCTGAGCTATCGGTGGGGCCGAACCTGGAGGGTAAGGAGGTTCGAAACGGCCCGGTGATGTCGGCGCTGTGGGCGACCTTTACGACCCAGACCTCCAACGGGTCGGTCAATGCGATGCATGACTCGCTCAATCCGATGGGGGGTGCCGTGGCTCTGACCGGCATGTTCATCAACAGCATCTGGGGTGGCGTCGGCGTTGGCCTGATCGGATTCCTGATCTTCCTGCTGATTGCCGTGTTTCTTGCCGGGTTAATGGTGGGGCGCACGCCCGAGCTGTTCGGCCGCAAGCTGGATATCCCGATCATTCAGGGGCTGGCGGCGCTGGTGATCCTGCCGCCGCTGGTCATTCTCGGGCTTTCGGCCATCACGCTGGCATTCCCCTCGCTGACGGGAAACAGCAACCCCGGTTTCCACGGCATCTCGCAGGTGGTGTACGAGTACACCTCGGCCTTCGCCAACAACGGCTCTGGCTTCGAGGGTCTGGGCGACGACACACCCTGGTGGAATCTGAGTTGCGTGCTCGCCTTGTTGTTGGGCCGCTATCTACCGATTGCGATTCCGCTGTTCATCGCCGCGCGCCTGTCGATGCAGCGTCAGGCCCCCGAAACGGTGGCCAGTCTGCGCATCGATACCGGGCTGTTTGCTGCCGTGCTCGTCAGTGTCATCTGCTTGTTGACGCTGTTGACCTTCTTTCCGGTGCTGATTCTCGGGCCGGTGGGTGAGTCGCTGTTGCTCGCTACTGGCCAATAAGGAGCCTGACCATGTCGACTTTTGTTCATCCCGCACAGCGTCTCATTGCCGAAGCGCTGGCCAAGCTGGCACCGGCGCGGGCAATTCGTAATCCAGTGATGTTTCTGGTCTGGCTCGGCACGTTGATTACCGTCGTGATCGTTGCCGAGCGAATGCTCGACGGCCAAGCGGTCGGCTTTCACCTGGGGGTTCTGTGCTTGCTGGCATTGACGGTGCTGTTTGCCAACTACGCCGAGGCCATTGCCGAAGCACGGGCGCGTGGCCAGGCAGACAGCCTGCGTCAAGTGCGCAGCGAGCTTCGCGCACGTCGCCTCAACGAAAAAGGCGAGGTCGAAGAAGTGTCCTCCGCTCAGTTGCGGAAGGGTGATCGCGTGGAAGTGCTGGCCCAGCAGTTGATCCCCGTCGACGGCGAAATTGTTGAAGGCATGGCGAGCATCAACGAGGCCGCCGTGACCGGTGAGTCTGCACCCGTGCTGCGAGAGGCGGGGGGCGATCGTTCCGGCGTCATTGCCGGCACGCTCGTGCTCTCGGATCGGATTGTGGTGGAGGTCACCGCCAACCCTGGCGACTCGTTCCTCGACCGGATGATCGGGTTGGTGGAGAACGCGCAGCGGCAGAAAACGCCGAACGAGCTCGCGCTGACCGTGCTGCTGGCAGCCATGAGTCTGGTGTTCCTGATTGTGGTGGTCACACTGCCGCTGATGGCCGGATTTGTGGGTGCCGAGCTGGACCCGACCATGCTGCTCGCGCTGCTGGTGTGCCTCATCCCCACCACCATCGCGGGGTTGTTGCCCGCCATCGGTATCGCGGGCATGAACCGCGCCTTCAGCGAGCGCTTGGTCGCGAAGTCTGGCAAGGCGGTCGAGGTGGCCGGAGACATCGACACGCTGCTGATCGATAAGACCGGCACCATCACGTTTGGTAATCGGCAGGCGACGGCATGGCATCCGGTGGGCAGCGTTCAAACGGACGAACTGATACGCGCGGCCACACTCGCCTCGGCCAATGACCCTACACCGGAGGGCAAATCCATCCTCCAACTTGCAGCCGACAAGCAAGGTCTCCGTCCGGACACTTCGCGCCTGAAGCGCAGCATCGAATTTACAGCGCAGTCACGGATGAGTGGTTGTGAGACCCATGAAGGACTGATCTACAAGGGCGCGCTCGACGCCGTCCTGCGCCATTGCGAGCAGAGCAGCATTGTCATCCCCGCAGATCTGGTCCCCACTGCCGAGCGGATTGCCCGCAAGGGTGCGACCCCGCTGGTGGTCGTTGATGAACGCCACGTTCTGGGCGTTGTGGAGCTGTCCGATGTCGTCAAGCCCGGCATACAGGAGCGTTTCGCACGGCTTCGTCGCATGGGCGTACGTACCGTGATGATCACCGGCGACAACCCGTTGACCGCCGCCGCGATTGCTGCCGAAGCAGGCGTGGATGACTTCGTCGCCGAGGCAACGCCCGAAGCCAAGCTGGAGGCGATTCGCCGCGAGCAGGCCCAGGGGCGACTCGTGGCGATGGTGGGCGATGGCACCAACGACGCACCCGCGCTGGCACAGGCCGATATCGGCTTGGCCATGAACGCCGGGACGCAGGCCGCCAAAGAGGCCGCCAACATGGTCGACCTGGATTCCGACCCGACGAAGCTGATCAAAGCCGTCGAAATCGGGAAGCAGTTGTTGGTAACGCGCGGTGCACTCACCACGTTTTCGCTGGCCAACGACGTGGCGAAATACTTCGCGGTGCTCCCAGCCATCTTCGCGGCAAGCCTTCCATTGTTCGCCCCGCTGGACGTGCTCAACCTGCACTCGCCCCAGTCAGCGGTGCTCTCGGCACTGATCTACAACGCATTGATCATTCCGGCACTGATTCCGCTGGCGCTGCGAGGCATCGGCTCGGGTGCCGAACCGGGCGACGTTCTGCTTCGCCGCAACATGGCGATCTACGGTGTGGGCGGAGTCGTCGCCCCGTTCGTGGCCATCAAGCTGATCGATCTGGCGCTTGCCAGCTCTGGTCTTATCTAAATTGAGGACCCCTTACATGACTACTGACAACCCAGTGACCCGTCCTTTGCTGCCCGCACTGCGCCTCGCCGGTCTTTGCTTGGTTCTTTTGGGCCTTGCCTACCCCGCTCTGGGCGTTCTTGTCGGGCAGACACTCTTCAGCCATCAGGCTGCTGGCAGCCTCATCGAGCGCGACGGCCGTATCGTCGGCTCCGAGATCGTTGGCCAGCCCTTTGCGGGCAGCGCCTACTTTGTGGGTCGTCCCTCTGCCATCGGTTATGACCCGATGGGCGTGGGTGGCAGCAACCTGGCACCCAGCAACCCGGAGCTCCAGGCCGAACTGGTCGAGCGCGCGCGCGCCTACGGTGAGCGCGAGGGCGTGGCTCTGGGCGAGATTCCCGTGGATGCCATCACCGCGTCCGGTGCGGGTATCGATCCGCACATCTCCCCGGAGAACGCCGGACGCCAAGTGCAGCGGGTGGCGAGGGCGCGCGGTATTGACGCCGCCGATGTCGAAGCGCTGGTGTCACGCGCTACCGAAGGACCGACGCTGGGGCTGTTTGGCCAGCCACGGGTCAACGTGCTGGCCTTGAACCTGCAACTCGATGCCCGATTTCCCGTGCCGTGATCGAATGGCGGAATGAACGAGGTCACCCGCCCCAACCCCGACGCCCTGCTGCGCGAAGTCCGTGAAGCGGGGCGCGGCCGATTGAAGA
>JAJFJX010000161.1 GCA_021773655.1 Panacagrimonas sp. | reverse complement strand
CCTCGAAGGCGATCTTCGCGACGGTCCACTTTCCACCGACATCGGCGTCCGCCGGCGATACGGCGCAGCGACGCGCGGGTGTGGGAGCCAGCGGAGGCGCTCCACCAGCGTGCTCTTGGAGCCCGGGAGAAACCGTCGTGGAGTGCCCGCGGCCCAGCGCTTCCTTCAGCGAGAGCGGCTCGCCGAAACGCACGCAGGCGGTACCGATGTGCTTCTGCTGCGTGCGCGCGTATCCGGCGAGCCAGAGCAGGTTTTCCTTGGCCTTGGGCGCGCCTGCTTCCTCCGCCGCCATCACGCCGACTTCGTGCATCTGGTCGTACGTGGTCGAGACAGGCACCAGCAGCATGTCGTCCGCACCACCGCTTTCGATGGCGGCCACCAGATAACTCAGCAGGCCGAATTTCGGCGGGCGCAGCTTGCCGGTGCGCGAGCGTCCGCCCTCCATGTACCACTCGAGGTTCATGCGCTGAGCAGCCAGCCAGGCGAGGTATTCACGCACCACCAGCTTGTAGACCTCATCGTCCTGGAAGCTGCGCCGGATCAGGATGCCGCCGGCACGTCGGATGATGGTTCCCAGTGGCCAGAAACCGAGGTTGTTTCCGCCCAGGATGTGGTTGCGCTTCATGCCGTGGTCGCGCAGCAGGCGCGAGAGGATGAAGGCATCGGCGTAGCTGCGGTGCGTCGGCAGATACACCAGCGCGTGCGACTCGTTGAGCTGCTTGAGTCGCGCCAGCGCGGCGTCGTCCGCGTTCACGGTCCAGGCGCGCGTGTGCAGCGGCCCGAGACCGTAGTCGAAGGCGGCTGCAAACGCCGGGCTCTGCACGGTGACGATCTCTTCCAGGTCCTGCAGCGCCTCGCGGGCCATCTCCTCGGATTCGCGCCCGAGCTGCCGGGCGAGCGTGTCGAGCTGCTGGCGAAATCTCGACGTCCCCGCCACCTTGCGAGCCACCTGCTTGCGCCGGATCAGCGTGGCGGCTACCGCGGGATTGAGGCTGAGCAGGTTCATGCGGGCACGGCCTGCGACCGGCCGCTCGCTACCAAGAAGGTTGTTTCGAGGATCACGCGCGCCACCTGCTCTGGATCGTCGTCCATGGGCACCTCGCTGACCCCGTTCCCGATCTGCCAGCTGCTGCCCACGTTAACGGCGCCGTTCCATGCGCCCGACTCGGTACGCACGCGCCCTTTTCGTTCGCGGGATTCAGACACCCTGAAGCCCGACGATGCTGATGCCGCACACCCCGTTATAGGGCACGCCGCCCAGGTTGTGCGAGAGACCGAGCGTCGGGTTGCCCAGCTGACGCGGCCCTGCCCTGCCCGTCAGCTGCAGGTAGTGCTCGTAGACCATGCGCAGGCCGCTGGCGCCGATCGGGTGACCAAAGCACTTGAGGCCGCCGTCGATCTGGCAGGGAATCCTGCCGTCGGCGTCGAACTTGCCGTTCATCACGTCCTTCCAGGCCTCGCCATCCTTGGACACGCCCAGGTCTTCCATCGTCACCAGCTCGGTAATCGAGAAGCAGTCGTGCACCTCAAGCATGCTGAGCTGCGCCTGCGGGTCGCTGATCCCGGCTTCCTTGTAGGCGGCCTTCGCCGCGTTACGCGTGTTCATCACGTACGAGCCGTCCCACTGGCTGGTGGACTGTTCGCGCCCGGAACTGACCGACAGTGCGAGCGCCTTGACCGTCACGAGGTCCTTCTTGCCCAGGCTGCGCGCGATGGCGGGCGTGGTGAGGATGGCGCAGGCCGCGCCGTCGGACACGCCGCAGCAGTCGAACACGCCGAGTGGCTCGGCAATGATCGGCGCCTTGAGGATCGTTTCCATCTCCACAGCTTTCTGCAGGTGCGCCTTGGGATTCTTGGCGCCGTTCTGGTGACTCTTCCAGGACACGCGGCCAATCGCGGTCTTGAGGTCTTCCTTGCTCACGCCGTACTTGGCCCGATACCCCGCGGCCAGCTGGGCAAAGCCTGCCGGCGCCGAACCGTAGGGCATCCACAGGTCGTTGAACGTGCCCTTGCTGTTGACCGGCAGGCCACCGTAACCCGTGTCCTTGAGCTTCTCGGCTCCGATGGCCAGCGCGATATCGACCGCGCCGCTGGCTACGGCGTACACCGCGCCGCGCAGGGCCTCGGTCCCGGTGGCGCACATGTTCTCCACGCGTGATACCGGGATGCCTTCCAGGCGCAGTGCCGTGGACAGCGGGATGGCCGAGTTGCCGACATTGGCCTTGTCCAGCGCCGAACCGAACCAGGCCGCCTCGATCTGCTTGCGCTCGATGCCGGCGTCCTTCAATGCCTCGCCGAAGGCCTCGTTGAGGAGTTGCTCGGTGCCGCAGTCCCAGCGTTCGCCGAAGCGCGAGCAGCCCATGCCGAGAATCGCAACCTTGTCCTTGATGCCACTGGCCATGCTGATGCCTCCGATCCAATTTGCGACGCCGATGCGCCGACTCATGCCGCTAGGATCCCCGCGCTCCGCACGGGGCCCCTCCACGCTATTCGCGGCGCTCCTTGTCCTTGATGCCACTGGCCATGTTCCTGTTCCTCAGTTGCTTGGGCTTGCGCTGGGGTTTGGGTTGATCGGGCTCGCCTTCCAGAAATACCGGTCCCAGCCGCGCAGCTTGTCGCGCTCCTTCTTGCGGAAGCTCATCGTCAGCGGCGTGCCCACCTCGATCCCGGCAGCGCCCACGTCCACCATCTCCATCAACAGGCGCGCGCCGCAATCGAACTGCACCAGGCCCATGTAGAGCGGGGGCGAGGGCGAGTACTGCAGCCAGTCGGCGGTGTACGTGGCCACCCTGGCCGGCTCGTCCACCAGCGGATACGGCTTCTGCGTGTCCGATTCGCCGCAGTTGACGCAGGTCGGCAGCCTCGGGAACTGCACCTGCTGACAGGCGCTGCACTGGCCGCCGACGAATCCGAAGATCTGGTCGGCAGAGCGATACAGCTGCGTCAGCGCGGTCTTGTGATCGGTTTCCGCGCGCATGCCCCAGTCCAGATCCAGCTGTCCCTCGTAGGACAGCAGCTTGAGATAGGCCGTCTCCTCGATGCGCTGCGCGATCGACCCGGCCAGGCCGCGTCGGCCCGTGTCGGACGCGGCCTGCTGCATCTCGAAGGCAATTACCTCGCAGCCCTGCGCGAACGCGGCGATCACGATGATGTCGCCCGGCTGTGCGCGCTCGAGCGCCGAGACCAGCAGGAGCAGCGGATGCGCGGTACCGGTATCGCCCACATTGACCGACAGGTCCGGCAGAACCCGCTCCGGCGCAAGCTTCAGCGCCTTGGCCACCGCGGCGTCGCTCTTGGCCGGCCCGCCGGAGAGGCCGAAATGGGCCACGCGCTCGCCGCTAAGGTTCAGTCGCTTGAGCAGGCGCGACACCGCCTGCGGCACGATCCTGGCGATGCCCTCGTCGCGGATCCAGCGCTCTTCCCAGCCGTAGTCGAAGTCGGCACCAGCCTTGCGGAAGTGATCGATGAAGGGCACCGACACGGTCTCGGCATCGAGGAATCGCGCGATCACTCCCGCGCCCTGTCCCACGCTCACCGCGCCCGCGCCGCAGCCGGTCTGCATCTCCTGCACGCTGCCCGGCCTGGCGCTGCGCTTGTCGGCTGCGATCACCAGCGAGTCCTGCTCGCCGGCTGCGCGACAGGCGGCAATCAGGGCGCTCAGACCCGCGCGCGTGGAGCCCCCGACGTCCGCGCCGCCGGCGCTGGACGACAGGCGCAAGGCGGTGCCGACGAACACCGCATTGTTCATGTCCGCGTAGGGGGCGGTGGTGCTGGCCAGGGTCAGGCCCGCGATGCGCGACGCATCGCTGCCGCGCAGGCAGTCGCGCCCGGCCTCCACCGCCATGGTGATGACATCCTCGTCCCAGCCGCACATGGCGCGCTCGCCCTTGGCCTGGCCCTTGAGACCGGGGAAGGCCCAGGCATGGGCCGCTGCGATGGCGGCGCGTTGCAGGCGGCGGCGGGGAATGAAGGCGCCGAATGACTTGAGTCCGGACGTCGTCTGCATGGGCAAGTACTCTCCTGAAATGTCAGCGACAAATGCAGCGCAGGGTGCACCGCCACGCGGATCTGATTGTCGACGCAATCGCCGCGGGCCGAGTGCGCAGCCGCATTATCGTATGGTTCCATATTTGTTGCACACTGTCCGTCTGCGCCGCGTGCTCGCGTGGCCCCTGCAAGCTTGGAGAAACCGTGATCCGATCCGTCCTGTTCGTGCCCGCCGACAGCGAGAAGAAACTGGCCAAGGCGCCGAGCCTGGGTGCCGATGCGCTGGTACTCGATCTTGAAGACGCTGTCCTGCCGCCGCGCAAGGCGCTGGCGCGCGACATGATGCAGGCCTACTTCGGTGGCCTGGGCGACCACAGCCACACCTGGGTGCGGGTCAATGACCTGAGTTCGGGCGAGACGCTCAAGGATCTCGCCAGGGTGGTCCCCGCGCGACCGGCCGGCATCCTGTTGCCCAAGATCAAGGGGCCGCAAGACATCGCCGTGGTCGGTCACTATCTCGATGCACTGGAAGTGGAGCATGGCCTGGCACAGGGCTCGATGCGCATCATAGCCATCGTCACCGAGACGCCCGAAGCGATGCTGCGCATGGGCGAGATCGCGCGTCAGGCCCATCCCCGGGTGAGCCACGTTGCCTGGGGTGGCGAGGATCTCTCCGCCGCGATGGGCGCAGGCGATCCGCGCACGCCCGAGGGCGCATGGCGACCGATGTACGAATACGCGCGCAACCAGTGCCTGCTGCTCGGACACGCAATGGGCGTGGAGGTGATCGACACGGTCTACATCAACTTCCGCAATCCGGAAGGCTTGCGCAAGGCCTGCCTGCAATCGCGCTACGACGGCTTCACCGGCCGCGTCGCCATTCACCCGGACCAGGTGGCGATCATCAACGAGGCCTTCACGCCGACCCAGGCCGAACGCGACCTGGCGCAGAAGATCATCGATGCGTTCGCCGGCGGCGCTGGCGCCGTTTCCATCGACGGCAAGATGTACGACGTGCCCCATCTCAAAGCGGCGCGGCGCTTACTGTCGTCGTAGCGCATTTCTCCATCAGGAGGCACGCCATGGACAACCGCCAGATCGTCCTCAAATCCCGTCCGGTCGGCATCCCGCAGCCGGCGCATTTCGAGTTGAAGGTCTCGCCGGCGCCGCAGATCGGCGAGGGCGAGTTCCTGGTCGAGAACCACTACCTGTCGGTGGACCCGGCGCAGCGCGGCTACGTCAACGACGAGAACAACTACGCCCCACCGGTCCCCATCGGCGCGGTGATGCGCGCGATGGCCGTGGCCCAGGTGATCGAGTCGCGTCACCCGGACTACCGCCTCGGCGACTACCTCTACGGCTGGTTCGGCTGGCAGGACTACTGCGTCGGCACGCCCGCGAGCGTGCTGCGCCGCGTGATCCCCGCACAGGCCCCGCTGTCGGCCGGTGCCGGCCTGCTCGGCATCAACGGCCTGACCGCGCATCTGGCGCTGCACGATATCGGCCAGCCCAAGGTCGGCGAAACCGTCCTGGTCACGGCCGCGGCCGGCGCCGTCGGCAGCATCGTCGGCCAGCTGGTTCAGCAGGCCGGCGCACGCGCCGTCGCGGTGGTCGGCTCGGATGACAAGGGCCGGCAATGCATCGCCGAGTACGGCTATGCCGCATTCGTGAACTACAGGCAGCCCGCGGGCGGAACGCTCGACGCCGCCCTGCGCGCGGCCTGCCCACAGGGCGTCCACGTTTTCTTCGACAACACCGGCGGCGAGATCGCCGATGTCGTGTTCGGCCAGATGGCGCTGTTCGGTCGCGTGATCCAGTGCGGCACCATGTCCATCGCGTCCTGGGTGCCGACACCCGTCGGACCGCGCAGGGACCGCGAGATCCTCACGCGCCGCTTGCGCGTCGAAGGCTTCGTGATCTTCGATCACCTCGAGCGCTACGACGACACCGCCGCGGCGCTGGCGCAGATGCTGCTGGAGCGGCGCCTGCGCTACGTCGAAGACATCAGCGACGAGATCGCCGACGCGCCGCAGGCGCTGGTCGAGGTCTATTCGGGGCGCAACAGGGGGAAGCGGCTGATCCGCCTGCGCTGAGCCGGAGCGAGGGGAGGACGCCGGTCAAGTCGCGATCCGCGTCCTGTCCAGGGTTCGGGTGTTGACGCCGAACCGGTCGCGTTGTTCGAATACTCGTACCTTCCGCGGGGAGTAGTTGGCGCCGATTTTCAGGGCGCCTGCGGTGTCGTCAGCACGGGGCGTTTGCGCTCCCGGCGCCGCAGACCGGGGTCGTTGACCGGGTGGCAAGACCGGACCGGGCTTCCATCACTCGTGTCTGTCCCCCGAGGACTCACCCTCATGGTCTCCATCGGTACCCCGCTGCTCTGGGCCTCGTTCACGGTCTTTGTCCTGGTCGCGCTCGCGGTCGACTTCTTCCTGCTCAACCGCCAGGGCGCGCATCGGGTATCGATGCGCGAGGCGGGTCTCTGGACCCTGGTCTGGATCGCGGTGAGCTTCTGTGTTTGTCGGGCTGCTCTGGTGGCGGCTGGGCGGGCTGGGCGACGACGCGGCAGCCAAGGCGCTCGCCGACGCCAAGGCGCTGGAATTCATCACCGGTTACCTGGTCGAGAAGGCCCTGGCAGTCGACAACATCTTCGTCTTCCTGATGGTGTTCACCTTCTTCGCGGTTCCGCCGGATTTCCAGAAGCGCGTGCTGATGATCGGCATCCTCGGGGCGCTGGTGCTGCGCGGCATCCCGATCCTGGTCGGCGCCTGGCTGATCGCGCAGTTCCACTGGATTCTCTATCTGTTCGGCGCCTTCCTGGTCTTCACCGGCATCAAGATGTGGTGGGCCGCCGGCCAGGAGCCCGACCTCGAGGCCAACCCCGCCCTGCGGTGGATGCGTCGCCGCATGCGGGTGTCCCCGGACCATGACGGCGAGCGCTTCTTCACGGTCATCGACGGCGCCAGGGTGGCCACCCCGCTGCTGCTGGTGGTGCTGCTGATCGGGATCGTCGACGTGGTGTTCGCGGTGGATTCGATCCCGGCCATCTTCGCCATCACCACCGATCCCTTCATCGTGCTGACGTCCAACGTCTTCGCCATCCTGGGACTGCGCGCGATGTATTTCCTGCTCGCCGGGGTGCGCGAGCGCTTCCACCTGCTGCCCTACGGACTGGCGATCGTCCTGGTCCTGATCGGCACCAAGATGCTGCTGAT
>JAJFJX010000017.1 GCA_021773655.1 Panacagrimonas sp. | reverse complement strand
TCGTCTGCGTGCCAGCGCCGGGATCGACGAGGCGGCCATTCTGTCGACCTGCAACCGCACCGAGATCCTGGCAGTGAGCCAGCCCGATCAGGCGCAGCAGTTGATCCAGTGGTGGCGGCACGAACTTGGCGCGCCCGCCGGTCTGATCGAGAAGTACGCCTATATCCATCGTGACCAGGCCGCGGTGCTGCACTCGCTGCGGGTGGCGTCCGGACTGGACTCGATGGTGGTGGGCGAACCGCAGATCCTCGGACAGATGAAGAACAGCTTTGCACTGGCGGCGCAGACGCGCGCGCTGGGCCCGGTACTGTCTCGCCTGTTCCAGCACGCCTTCGCGGTGGCAAAGCTGGTGCGCAACCGTACCCAGGTCGGCGCCCACCCGGTGTCGGTGGCCTACGCGGCAGTGCAGATGGCGCGCCAGATCTTTTCCGATCTGGGCCAGCAGACCGCCCTGCTGGTCGGTGCCGGCGAGACCATGCAGCTCATCGCGCGCCACCTGCGCGGTCAGGGGATCGGCCGCATCGTGGTGGCCAACCGCAGCCTCGAACGCGCCCAGGCCCTGTCGCGCGAGATTCAGGGCGATGCCATCGCGCTGTCGGACCTGGGCGCCTACCTCGGCGCCGCCGACCTGGTGGTGTCCTCCACCGCGGCGCGCGCTCACGTGGTGGAGCGCCCCGCAATGGTTGCTGCGCTCCGGAAGCGTCGACGCAAGCCGGTGTTCATGATCGACCTGGCGGTGCCGCGCGACATCGACCCGACCATCGGCGAGCTTGAAGACGTTTATCTGTACACGCTCGACGATCTGCGCAGCGTCATCAGCGCCAACCAGCAGGCCCGCGCCGAGGCGGCCCTGAAGGCCGAGGGACTGGTCGAAGACTACGCCCTGCAATTCACGCGCTGGCTGGAGAGTCGCGACGCCGGCAAGCTGATCCACGAGTTGCGCGCGCGTGCGCGCTCGCAGCGCGACGAGGTGCTGGGCAAGGCGCTGCGCAAGCTCGCCGCCGGCGCCACGCCCGAACAGGTGATGGGCTTTGTCGCCGATACGCTCAGCAACAAGCTTCTGCACGCGCCCAGCCACCGGCTCAAGAACGCCGACGGCGTCGAGCAGGCGCTGTTGCTCAACGCGGCGCGCAAACTGTTTGATCTGCCCGAAGAAGACGGCGACGCTTAGCGGTGCACGGCTACGCGCCGGTGCGGTCGGCCGGCCCGCCATTCCATTCCTTCAATCTGTCCATCCATCCATCTATCCATTTATCCATGCAGCCCAGTCTGGTCCGCAAACTCGAACAGATGATCGACCGCCGCGCCGAGATCGAGGGCGAACTCGCGCAGCCCGACGTGTCCGCCGACGCCGACCGGTTTCGTCGCCTGTCGCAGGAATATGCCCAGCTCGGCCCGCTGACCGACAGCTTCGACGGCTGGCGCAAGGTGCTCAGGGAAATCGACGAGCTGCGCGCGATGAACCAGGATGCCGACCTCGAAATGCGCGCCATCGCCCAGGCCGAACTCGAACCGGCTGAGGCGCGCCGCGCGGCACTGGAGCAGGTGCTGCACGGATACCTGGTGCCCAGCGATCCGCTGGATGCCCGCAACGTGTTTCTTGAGATCCGTGCCGGCACCGGGGGCGACGAGGCGGCCATCTTTGCCGGCGACCTGTTCCAGATGTATCGCAGGTACGCCGAATCGCGCGACTGGACGCTGGAGGTCTTGTCGGCCAGCGAAGGCGAGCACGGCGGCTACAAGGAAATCATCTCGCGCGTCGCCGGTTTCGGCGCCTATTCACGGCTCAAGTTCGAATCCGGTGCGCATCGCGTGCAGCGTGTGCCCGAGACCGAGGCCCAGGGCCGCATCCACACCAGTGCAGCGACGGTGGCAGTGCTGCCCGAGATCGAGGAAACCGAGGCGGTCGACATCAATCCGGCCGACCTGAAGGTCGACACCTACCGCTCCAGCGGCGCCGGCGGGCAGCACGTCAACAAGACTGAATCGGCCATCCGCATCACCCACCTGCCGAGTGGCCTGGTGGTGGAATGCCAGGAAGAACGCAGCCAGCACAAGAACCGCGCCAAGGCGATGGCGCTGCTGGCCTCGCGACTGCTGGACGCCGAGCGCAGCCGCCAGCAGGGCGACGTGGCCGCCACGCGCAAGAAACTGGTCGGCAGTGGCGACCGCTCCGAGCGCATCCGCACCTACAATTTCCCGCAGGGACGGGTCACCGATCACCGTATCAACCTGACGCTCTACCAGCTCGAACGCGTGATCCAGGGCGAACTCGACGGCGTGATCGATCCGCTGCTGGCCGAACATCAGGCCGAGCTGATGGCCAGCCTCGGGGCCTCGACATGAACGGCGACTCGCCGCCGATCCGTGATACCCAGCCGCGGCCGGTGCCGCCGGTCGAAGGCCTGGCACCCGGGACCGCGCACGACTGGCTGCAGTGGGCGCGGCGCGAGCTGGCACCGCACTCCGACAGCGCGCAGGCCGATGCCGAAGTGCTGATGGCCGCGTTGCTGCAGACACCGCGAACGCAGCTGCACCGCGCGCTGCCCCAAGCGCTGGCCGCAGACCAGGTGCTGCGGTACGCCGCGCTGGTAGAACGTCGCCGACAGGGCGAACCGGTGGCTTATCTGTCGGGACGCCAGGGCTTCTGGACGCTGGACCTGCAGGTCGACAGCTCGGTTCTGATTCCCAGGCCGGATACCGAAACGCTGGTGGAGTGGGCGCTACAGATCGTCGGCGGTCGCCAGCACACCCTTCAGCTGCTGGACCTGGGCACCGGCAGCGGCGCCATCGTGCTGGCGCTGGCCGCTGCACTGGGCGAACGCGCCCGCTACTGGGCCACCGACGTCTGCTCCGCCGCCCTGCGCGTCGCACGCGGCAACGCCGCCGCACTGCAGCGCCCGGTCGAGTTCCACCACGGCCACTGGTTCGAGGCACTGGAAGCCGATGCGCCGGCATTCGACCTGATCGTGTCCAATCCACCCTACATCGCCGAGAACGATCCGCACCTTGCCGCGTTGCGCTACGAACCGCGTCTGGCCCTCACCGCCGGCCGCGAAGGTCTCGATGCACTGCGCAGCATCGTTGGCGAGGCCCCGCAGCGATTGCGCCCGAACGGCTGGCTGTTGCTCGAACACGGCCACGATCAGGCCGCTGCAGTACGCGCCCTGCTCCACGCGGCGGGCCTGGCCGAGGTGCAGACCCGCCGTGACCTGGCAGGCCACGAGCGCGCCAGTGGCGGGCGCCACCCATGAGCGAACTGGCGCGTTATGCCCGCCAGGTGGTTTTGCGCGAAGTCGGCGTCAACGGCCAGACCCTGTTGCGCGACTCCTCCGCGCTGATCGTCGGACTTGGTGGCCTGGGCACGCCCGCTGCGCTGTACCTGGCCGGCGCCGGACTCGGCCGTTTGCTGCTCAGCGACTTCGATCACGTGTCTGAATCCAACCTGCACCGACAGATCCTCGATCGCCAGGCCGACGTCGGCCGCCCCAAGGTCGAGGCCGCACGCCAGGCACTGCACGCACTCAACGCCGAATGCGACCTTGTCTGCCTGCCGGCGCCGCTGGACGACGCCGCGCTGTTGCAGGCCGTGCGCGAAGTCGACGTGGTGCTGGACTGCAGCGACAACTTTCCTGCCCGCTTTGCAATCAACCGCGCCTGCGTGCAGGCGCGCAGGCCCCTGGTGTCCGGCGCTGCGATCCGCTTCGAGGGCCAGCTCGCGGTGTTCGACACCGGACGTGCCGGTGCCTGCTACGCCTGTCTCTACCCGGCGGGCGGCCAGGCACAGGAGCGCTGCGAAGAGGCCGGCATCCTCGGGCCGGTGGTGGGCGCAGTCGGCGCGCGACAGGCGCTGGCCGCGATCAAGCTGTTGCTGGGGCTGGGCCTGGAGGCCGGCACCCTGTGGGTGTGGGATGCGCTGACGCAAAAGGAAAAGCGTCTGATCATTCCGCGCGATCCGCGATGTCCCGTTTGTGGAAACCCCGATGAACCCTGAAGTCGACCTGATCATTGCACGCCGCCTGGCGATCCGGATCCTGCACGAAGCGCAGATCGCCCAGCCGGAGTCCATCTGCGGCGTGGTCGGCGCGCGCAATGGAGAAGCCGTCAGCTTCCAACGCGCCGGCGCCGAAGCACTCGCGGCGCGCGGCGAGACACTGTGGGCGCGCCTGTGGTCCAACCCCAGCGCACCCGCCGTACCCTGCGCCGCAGACCTGCGCGCCGACGGCCTGCACCTGGTGGTGTCACTCGACACCAAAGGCGTCCTCGAAATGCGCGCCTGGGAACTGCGAAACAACACCCCATGCGAACGAGTGATCAAGGTACGCGACTGAGCCACCCGTCGGGGCCCCTTGCGCAGCAAGGGTCGACGGCAGGCGAAGTTGCGTCAGCGCGACCTTGCCGACCGAGGCGCGCGACTGAGCCACCCGTCGGGGCCCCGTAGCAACGCAAGGGTCGACGGCAGGCGAAGTTGCGTCAGCGCGGTCATGCGGATCGAGACATCCCGGCCGTCATATCGGGGCCGCGCAGCGATTGGGTCCCGGCCCGGGAGCGCCATTGCGGCACTCCCGGAAAGCCCAACCACCCGGTATCCAGGAGGTCGGGAGTACGACGTACCCAGGCCCTGGTTCCGCGAACCGACTGCAGGCCTGGATTCCGGGCGATTGGGTCCTCGCGCAGGCGTGCCATCGAGTCACACCTGCGTGAATCCCAATCGCCTGCGGCGCCCCGGAATGACGGGCAACGGGGTGGGTGCGTGAGTGTTCTGTTCCGTGAATCAGGCGGGCAAGACGTGCCACTGGCACGTCTTGAAACCCCCGGGGCTGCGCCTGCCTTGGGGCCCCAGCCCCAAGGCCTTCGCCGGGCAAGACGTGCCACTGGCACGTCTTGAAACCCCCGGCTCAGTGCCGGAAATGGCGCACGCCGGTGAGCACCATCGCCATTCCGGCCTCGTCGGCGGCGGCGATGATTTCGCTGTCGCGCATCGAGCCGCCGGGCTGGATCACCGCGCGGATGCCGGCCTGTGCGGCGGCATCGATGCCGTCGCGGAACGGGAAGAAGGCATCCGAGGCCATGACCGAGTCCCGGACTTCCAGGCCTTCGTCGGCCGCCTTGATGCCGGCAATCCGGGCCGAGTACACCCGGCTCATCTGGCCGGCACCGACGCCGATGGTGCGGCGGTCGCGTGCATAGACGATGGCGTTGGACTTGACGAACTTGGCGACGCGGAAGGCGAACAGGAGGTCGTCGATCTCGCCCGGCGAGGGTGAGCGCCTGCTGACGATCTTCAGATCTTCGCGGGTCACCTGTCGGTTGTCGCTGGTCTGGATCAGCAGGCCCGAACCGACGCGCTTGACCTCGTGCGAGTTCTGGCCACGCGACCAGGCATCGGGTGCATCGCGACGCACGCCTTCGAGCGGTACCTGCAGGATGCGCGAATTGGCCTTGGGCTTGAGCAGCTCCAAGGCCTCTTCGGTGTAGGCCGGGGCGATCAGCACTTCCATGAACAGCTTGCCTATCGCCTGCACGGTGCCGGCGTCCACCGTTACGTTGAACGCCACGATGCCGCCGAAGGCCGAGGTGGGATCTGTGGCAAATGCGTGTCGGTAGGCCTGCACGGAGGTGGCGTCGACGGCCACGCCGCAGGGGTTGGCGTGCTTGACGATGACGCAGGCGGCACCGTCGATGTCCGGATCAAAGCTCTTGACACATTCCCAGGCGGCATCGGCGTCGGCGATGTTGTTGTAGCTCAGTTCCTTGCCCTGCAGTTGCACGGCGCGAACCAGCGAGCCCGGCGCAGGGTACAGATCGCGGTAGAACGCGGCGCTCTGGTGCGGGTTTTCGCCGTAGCGCAGGTCCTGGATCTTGATGAAGCTGCCGTTGGATTGCGTCGGGAATTCGTTGCGCGTGCCGTCTTCCTGCAGCGCGGACAGGTAATTGCTGATCGCGGCGTCGTACTGCGCGATGCGGTCGAACGCGGCCACGGCAAGCTTGAAGCGCGTGTCCCTGCCCAGTTCCCGGTGGCGGCTGAGTTCTTCGAGCGCCGCGGGATACTGGCCCGGGTCGGTCAGCACTGCCACATGCAGCCAGTTCTTGGCTGCCGAGCGCACCATTGCCGGGCCGCCGATGTCGATGTTCTCGATCGCCCGTTCGAGCGTGCAGTCGGCGGCTGCCACGGTCTGTTCGAAGGGGTACAGGTTGACCACCAGCAGGTCGATCGAGGCGATGTCGTGTTCCTGCATCAGCGCATCGTCGATCCCGCGCCGGCCCAGCAGGCCGCCATGGATCTTCGGGTGCAGAGTCTTGACGCGGCCGTCCATCATCTCCGGAAAGCCGGTGTGTTCGGATACCTCGGTCACCGGCAGCCCGGCCTCTCGCAGCGCGCGGAAGGTGCCGCCGGTGGACAGCAGCTGCACCTGTAGCTGAACCAGCGCGCGGGCAAGCTCGACCAGTGCGGTCTTGTCCGAGACCGACAGCAGGGCGCGGCGGATCATCGATCGAGGCGCGCGTCGAGCCCGCTGCCGGACAAAGTGCGCGGGCCGATCTTGTGCTGGCGCAGCTTCTTGCGCAGCGTGGCGCGATTCAGACCCAGCACCTCGGCGGCCCTGGACTGGTTGTTGTCGCAGTATCTGAGCGTGGCGCGCAGCAGCGGGGGTTCGATCTGGTCGAGCACGGTGGTGTAGAGCTCGGAAGGGCGGTGGCCGTTGAGACTGCGGAAGTAGTCGTCGATGCACTCGGCGACGGACTGGCTCAGCGGTTTTGTATCGGAGGATCGATGAGCGGACATTCGCGAGGGGTCGCCCTGTGGGTCGAGCCGATGACGCACATCGGCCGGGGTCGCAAAACGGGGGGCGCAATCATAGCGCCAAGCGAGCGCCCGGAAAATCTCGGAACGCAGGATGCCTTCAATACGGCTGTCCGCCGGGGGCGCTGTCGAATCCGGTGCCGCTCACCCCCGGC
>JAJFJX010000160.1 GCA_021773655.1 Panacagrimonas sp. | reverse complement strand
GCTGCACCCCGACCGGGCCGATCTTTCGGACAACGATCGCTCCTGCGTGCTGAGGGTCAGCGCGCCGGGGATGAGCGTCCTGCTGGCCGGCGACATCGAGCGCGCGGCCGAAGCGCGTTTGCTGCGCGATCATCGCGCCCGGCTGTCCGCCGACGTGCTGATTGCACCACACCACGGCAGCCGCACGTCGTCGACGCGGGCGTTCGTCGAGGCGGTTTCGCCGCGGCGGGTGATCTTCGGGGCTGGCTGGCGCAGCTATTACGGGCACCCGCATCCGCAGGTGACTGCGCGCTACGCGGCGATCGGATCGCAGATGCGGACCACCGGGGTGGAAGGCGCCGTCACGCTCTGGCTGGACGGCGACGGCGCGTTGCAATGGCGGTCCTGGCGGCGCGAGCGGTCGCGGTTCTGGAACGCGCCGCCGCTGCCCTGAGGCCGATCACCCCATCGGATCAGTTGAAGTGTTCGACCGTCCGCAGGACCTCGCGGATGAAGGCCTGGGCGGCGGACATGTCCGAGCCGACCATGTTGAAGCTCAGGCTGCTCTGGCGCTGACCGCCCCTGACCACCACCCGTTCGCTGCCGCCCATCGACTCGAAGCTCACCGTGACATCGGCCTGCGTCGGCCGCGCGAGGTTGCCGGTCAGTCTGCGGTTCAGGACATTCTGTCCGGGCGCCAGGCGGCCGGACTGGCCGAGCGCGGACTCGATGCCCCTGAACGCGTTTGCCTTGTCCGAATGATCCAGCAACGTGGCCCGGCGAAAATGCTGCTGGACTTCGGTCACGAACATTCCGAGCAACGGACCGGTGCCCTTGACGGAAAGGGAAAACCTGGTGTTTCGACTCACGGAGTGGCTCCCGGCGCAGACGGCGGACGCCGGAAGTATAGGGGCCGGTTCCGATGCGCGGCGCCGTTGGCCAAGTCACTGCGGATCCGACCGGGACCTGCGTCACGAACCATCGGGGGGCACAAAAAAGCCCGCACGGGCAGCGGGCTCAATCCATGAATCAATGGCGTTCCCACGGGGATTCGAACCCCGGTCGCCTCCGTGAAAGGGAGGTGTCCTAGGCCTCTAGACGATGGGAACGAGGCAGTTTGAGACGGTTTGAAGCAGTTTGCAGGCAGGTTCCGCGTCGAATGGCCGGACGACTCGGCATTCAAGGCAGGAGCTGCAGGAAAACCTTGGTGGAGCTAGTCGGGATCGAACCGACGACCTCTTGCATGCCATGCAAGCGCTCTCCCAGCTGAGCTATAGCCCCTCGAAAGGGCGCGCAGTATAGCGACAGGCTGTCGGCCCGACAACGGGTGGCGAACAAATTTCGTGCGCGTTCGATGGCGATCCGGGGCCGGCCAGGCGTTTTCAGAAGGGGCCGCCGCGCGGTCGCGGTGCAATCCAGCCATGCGGGTCGCCGGCATGCTGCAGGCGGTCCACCGCGATGCCGTAGACCGCTTCGATGTTCGGTGGGGTGAGCACCTCGTCGACCGGCCCCTGGGAGTGCACCCGACCTCCGGCCAGCAGCAGGGCCTCATCGACGTAGCGCAGTGCCAGGTTCAGATCATGCAGAACCAGGACGATGCCCACGCCGAGTCGGGCGAGGCCCTTGAGTGCCGTCAGCACCTGGTGCTGATGCGCCAGGTCCAGGCTGGCGGTGGGTTCGTCCAGCAGCAGCAGGCGAGGAGCCGGCGCATCCCAGATCTGGGCCACCACCCGCGCCAGTTGCACTCGTGCCCGCTCGCCCGCCGACAGTTCGGTGTAGATCCGTCCATGCAGGTCCGCCACGCCCGCCATTGTCAGTGCCTGCGCGCAGATGTGTTCGACGGCCACGGGCGGCTGGCCGGTCCAGGGCAGGCGCCCCATGGCCACCACTTCCTCGACGCGAAAGCCGAAGCGCAGCGACTCGGTCTGCGCCAGCAGGGCACGCTGTCGGGCGAGCGCCAGGCTGGACCACTGTGCCAGTGGCCTGTCCATGAATCGGACCTGCCCGGTGCTGGGCGGCCATTCACCTGACAGCACCCTGAGCAGGCTGCTCTTGCCCGCGCCATTGGGCCCGAGCACGGCCAGCATCCGGCCGGCATCCAGGCGCAGATCGACCTCATCCAGCACCTTGCGGGTGCCGCGCAACAAGCCCAGTCCGCAGGCGCGCAGCATGCTCACCAGCCCCCGGTGCGCCCGCGCAGGTTTACCAGCAGTGCCAGGAAGAACGGTCCGCCGATCAGTGCGGTGAGAACGCCCACCGGAATCTCCGCCGGGCTCAGCAGCGTCCTGGCCGCGAGGTCTGCCAGCGTCAGCAGGGTGGCGCCGGCCAGCGCCGAGGCGGGCAGGATCAGGCGATGGTCCGGACCCAGCAACAGGCGCATCAGGTGCGGCACGATCAGTCCGACGAATCCGATCAATCCGGCCAGGGCCACGCTCAGGGCCACCGCAAGCACCACGCCGAGCAGCAGGCGACGCTTGAAGCGTTCCACGTCCACGCCCAGGTGGGCGGCTTCGGACGCCCCCAGCAACAGTGCGTTGAGTGCCCCGGCATGGCGTGGCAGCCACAGCACGATCAGCAGCAGGGGCGGCACGCACACGGTCAGTTCCCCCCAGCCGGCCTTGCCCAGCGAACCGAACAGCCAGAACAGGGCGTCGCGCAGCGCTGCGTCTCCGGCCTGCTGGGTCAGCAGTCCGATGCCGGCACCGGCGATGGCGTTGATGGCCAAGCCGGCCAGCAGCAGGGTGGCGGTGCCGGTGTGGCCGTCATGCACGGCCAGTCGAACGGCCAGCCAGGCAGCGATGACACCGCCGGTAAACGCGGCCAGGGGCACCGCGTAGGGCAGGGCGCCTGCCGGCAGTTCCAGTGCGCTGCCGGCGACCATCATCGCCACCGCCGCCAGCGCGCTGCCGCTGGAGACTCCGATCAGTCCGGGGTCGGCCAGCGGATTGCGGAACAGGCCCTGCATCGCAGCGCCGGCACTGGCCAGCGCCGCGCCGACGGCCAGCGCGAGCACGACGCGCGGTGCTCGCAGGTCGCGGACCAGGCTGCTCGCCAGCGCAGTCTCTTCAGTGCGGGCGACCGGCAGCAGCGCCGCGATGGCGTCCGACAGGTCCAGCGGCACGGTGCCCAGGACCAGGCCCGACAGCCCCGAAAGCAGCAGCATCGTCAACAGCGCGCCGAATATGGCGAGGGTTCGGAAACGTGTGGCGCGGGCCGGCATCCGGCCATTGTGCCGTCTGCGGAGCGCCCGGGTCGGACGCCGGCGAGTCGGACGCCAACCGTGATGCGTGACCCTACTTGTTGAGGATCAGCTTGTCGTTGCGAGTCAGGCGCAGGCGGTACTCCTGACCCTGGTGTTCGATGATCAGTTCGTTCGAATCTCGGAACAGATCCTGGCTGCGCAGGCGCGGCTGCGTCTGGCGGGTCGGCGGGGCGGGTGTTCGGGCCAGGCTCAGGGTGGCGGTTTGCATCGGATCTCCAACAGACGGGGGCAGGCGATGGATGATGATGCTAATCATTTGCAAATGAGAGTCAAGTGCATTTGAGGTCCGGTCCATCTGTCGACGCGAGGTCAGCGACGTCAGCGACGTCAAGAAGGGCGGCAACTGCGACAACGGCCTCGGCGCCCCGGTCGCGGCCTGCGCCAGCCCGGTGCTGGCCTGCGATATACTCGCCGGCCCGTTGCCCTCGCGAAAGTGGCGGAATTGGTAGACGCCCGGGATTTAGGTTCCCGTGCCGCAAGGCGTGCGAGTTCGAGTCTCGCCTTTCGCACCAGTCCCGTGACGTTCCTCGCCGGTGCCCCGGGCCGACACACCACGCACGCGGCCGTTTTCAGGGGCCACCGCGGCGTCCGAGCAACGCCCTGACGAACAACAGGATTTCATGGAAACCGACATCCAATCCCCAAGCCAGGACAGCGGCGGCCTGCTGCGCGAACTGCGCGTCAAGATTCCGCAGGAGCGCGTCGAAAAAGCGGTCGGTGACCGACTTCGCGTGATCGCACAGCGTGCCCGGGTGCCCGGCTTCAGGCCCGGCAAGGCGCCGTTCAAGGTCATCCAGCAGCAGTATGGACAGAGCGCCCGCATGGAAGCGGTTGGGGAACTCGTCGAGATCTGCTATCCGGAAGCGGTGAACAAGACCGGTGCGCGGCCAGCCAGCCGGCCGAGCTTCAACATCGTGTCCGAACAACCGGGCCAGGACCTGGAGTTCACCGCCAGCTTCGAGGTGTATCCGGAGGTCCAGCTCAGCGGGCTCGACACGCTGGAAATCGAGGCTCCGGTGGTGGATGTCACCGAGGCCGACGTCGAACGTCTGATCGACAACCTGCGCAAGAGCCGCCGCACGCTGTCCGAGGCCGGTCGCGCTGCCGCCAGCGGAGACGTGGTCAAGGTCGATTTCGACGGCAGGATCGACGGCGAGTCTTTTGCCGGTGGGCAGGGCCAGGATGCCGAAATCGAACTCGGCGCCGGCCAGTTTCTGCCGGACCTGGAGAATGCCATCGCCGGGCATGTTGCAGGTGAGGCCTTCGGGACCGAGGTGAATTTTCCCGAGGATTACCGCGCCGAACCGCTGCGGGGCAAGACTGCGCAGTTTCAGGTGACGCTCAAGCAGGTGCAGGGCGTGACCCTGCCGGCGGTCGAAGATGCGGAGTTCCTGCAGGCCCATGGTGTGGACTCGGCCGACGCCCTGCGAGCCAAGGCACGCACCGCGCTCGAAAGCGAACGGGCCAAGGCCATCCAGCGACGCCAGAAGGCGCAGTTGATGGAACAGCTGGCTGATCGCAATCCGGTGCAGGTGCCGCGCAGCCTGATCGAAGCCGAGGTGCCCAAGCTGCGCGAGCAGGCCGTCGGGCGCATGAACCTGCAGCAGGTGCCGCCGGAGAAGCTGGTGGAGATGCTGCCCGACCCGCTGTTTCACGGCGCCGCGGCGCGCAAGGTACTGTTGGGGTTGCTGCTCGGCGAAATCATCAAGCAGCAGCAGATCAAGCTCGACCCGGATCGGGTGGAGGCGGCGCTGGATTCGATGGCCTCGGAATACGAGCAGCCCGAGCAGGTCAAGAGCTTCTATCGTTCCAGGCCGGACATGATGCAGGGCCTGCAGGCCATGGTGCTGGAGGACCAGGTGGTGGACGCGCTGCTGGCCCGGGCCACGCGCACCGACACGCCGATGAGCCTGGAACAACTGCTCAATCCGCGCCCGGCCGCCGCCTGAACGGCGCCCGGGTGCACTGAACGATCCACTTCTCCAACGTTTCCGGACTCCAGACCGATATGCCCAGTCACACCTCCACGCTCGTGCCGATGGTCGTCGAGCAGACCGCCCGTGGCGAACGTGCATTCGACATCTACTCGCGTCTGCTCAAGGAGCGGGTGATTTTCATCGTCGGCCCCATCGAGGACCACATGGCCAACCTGGTGGTGGCGCAGTTGCTGTTCCTGGAATCGGAGAATCCGGACAAGGACATCCACCTGTACATCAACTCGCCGGGCGGTGTGATCACCGCCGGTCTTTCGATCTACGACACCATGCGCTTCATCAAGCCGGACGTGGCCACCATGTGCATCGGCCAGGCCGCGAGCATGGGCGCCTTCCTGCTCTCGGCCGGCGCCAAGGGCAAGCGCTACTCGCTGCCGCATTCACGCGTGATGATCCATCAGCCCTCGGGCGGTGCGCAGGGGCAGGCGACCGACATCGAGATCCAGGCGCGCGAAATCCTGTTCCTGCGCGAACGACTCAACAAGCTGATGGCCGAGCATACCGGCCAGCCGGTCGAGAAGATCGAACGCGATGTGGAGCGCGATTACTTCATGAGTGCAGAGGCGGCCAAGACCTACGGACTGATCGATCAGATCATCGACAAGCGTATGACGGTTGCGGCCGCGACCTGATGCGCTCAGGCCCCGATTTTGCGAATCGTCAAGCCGGTGATATACAGCTTCAACCTGGTTGCAACAAAGAAATGGGCGGAGGACCTGATCGATGAGCGCTGATTCGCGCAGTGGTTCCCACAACGGGCGCGTGCTGTACTGCTCGTTCTGCGGCAAATCCGAGCACGAGGTCCGCAAGCTCATCGCGGGCCCCTCGGTGTACATCTGCGACGAATGCGTCGACCTGTGCAATGACATCATCCGCGAGGAGGTTCACGCCAAGCCGCAGACCAAGGGCCTGCCCAAGCCGCAGGAGATCCGAGCCGTCCTGGACGAGTACGTCATCGGCCAGGAACAGGCCAAGAAAGTGCTGTCGGTGGCGGTGTACAACCACTACAAGCGCCTTTCGGTCAAGGGAGCGCACGATGGCGTGGAGCTGGCCAAGTCGAACATCCTGCTGATCGGGCCGACCGGCTCGGGCAAGACGCTGCTGGCCGAAACCCTGGCGCGTCTGCTCGATGTGCCGTTCGCCATCGCCGATGCCACCACCCTGACCGAGGCCGGCTATGTCGGCGAGGATGTCGAGAACATCATCCAGCGCCTGCTGCAGAAGTGCGACTACGACATCGAAAAGGCACAGCGCGGTATCGTCTACATCGACGAGATCGACAAGATCGCGCGCAAGTCCGAAAACCCTTCCATCA
>JAJFJX010000159.1 GCA_021773655.1 Panacagrimonas sp. | reverse complement strand
ATGGGTCTGCTGGTCGGCGAACCGTTCGAACGCGGTGCCGATGCCGGCGTCACCATATGTTCGTGTTTCGGTGTCGGCCGCAAGACCATCGAACAGGCCATCCGCGGCGGCTGCCACAGTCCGCGCGCCCTGGGCGAGACGCTCAAGTGCGGCACCAATTGCGGCTCCTGTGTGCCCGAACTCAAGGCCCTGATCGCGCAGACCCTGGCGCCGGCATAGGGCCTGACGCCGGCCTGGACCCTGGCGCCAGCCTCCGGCCTGAAGCATCTGCGATCACCGGAGGAAGGCCCGGAGGCTCGCCTGGCGCGGCCGTGGCCCGCCCGCCGCGATGTGCTTCAGGGGATGCCGCGCGCAGCCTTGATCTGGTCGTAGGCTGCGGTGATGTCGCGGGTCTTTTCCTCTGCCATCTGGCGCATGGACTCCGGCAGTCCGCGCGCAGCGAGCTTGTCGGGATGGTGTTCGCTCATCAGCTTGCGATAAGCCTTCTTCAGGTCCTCGTCGCTCACCGTCGGCGCCACGCCCATCACCGCATAGGCATCGTCGACCTTGCTCTGGCGAGTGTGGGCGTGGACCCGGAACTGCGCTTCCATTCGCTGCAATTCCAAATCCGAAAGGCCCAGGCCGCGCGCGATGCGCAGCAGCAGACGACGTTCGGCGACATCCGGCGGGCCATCGGCCGAGGCGGCGGCGAACTGCACCTGCAGGAACATCTGCACCAGCACGCGCTGGCCACGCGCGGCACGAGCGAAGTCGCGCACCTCGCTGTCGAGGTCGAAGCCGGGCAGCTTGCCGCGGTTGAATGCCAAACGGGCACTGTTGCGTGCCTCGGTCGTCAGGCGCAGACGGTCGAAGAGCTGTTCGGCGACGCGGATCTCGTTCTGCGAGATCCGGCCGTCGGCCTTGCACACCGCGCCCATGACCGCGAACGTGCTGTCCAGGAAACGCGACTGCAGGGTCTGGACCACATGCTGGCGAATCTTCTTGCTGACCCACCAGCCGATGAAGATTCCGAGGAAAAAGCCCGTCCAGCGGCCCACGGAGAATCCGATGAGGGCGCCGATGAGGATCAAAAGGTTCATCCCCGCAGTTTAGCGGGGCCCCTTGCCGGGAGTTGAAAGCCGGCCGCCGGATGGCACCATGTACTTCCCACGCATTCCACGAGCCCACCATGACCGAGCCCGAGTTCGACCGCCTGCAGAAGTCCGACGCCCAATGGCGCGAGCTGCTGACGCCCGCGCAGTACCGCGTGCTGCGCTCCGAGGGCACCGAGGTCTGTGGCACCCATCCGTTCAACGCCGAGAAGCGCAGCGGCACGTTTGTCTGCGCCGGCTGCTTCCTGCCCCTGTTCGAATCCGGCACCAAGTACGAAAGCGGCACCGGCTGGCCGAGCTTCTACGCCGCCATCGAGGGTCACCTTGAGACCAAGATCGATCATCACGTCGGCTACGCGCGCACCGAGTACCACTGCGCGCGCTGCGGCGGCCACCACGGGCATCGCTTCGACGACGGACCGTCGCCGACCGGCCTGCGCTACTGCAACAACGGCGAGGCTCTGGTGTTCATCCCCGCCGGACAGCCGCTGCCCGCGCTGCGGCGCTGAACCGCGCGGCCGCCCGGGTTCACAGGCCGACCAGTTCGACCTCGAACAGCAGCGTGGCATTGGGCGGGATGACCCCGCCGGCGCCCTGCTCGCCGTAACCGAGCGTGGGCGGAATCACCAGCCTGCGGGTGCCGCCGACCTTCATGCCCTGTACGCCCTCGTCCCAGCCGGCGATGACCTGCCGGGCACCGAGCACGAACTGGAACGGGCGGCCGCGATCTCGGCTCGAATCGAAGCGCTTGCCGGCACTGCCGTCGTCGTACAGCCAGCCGGTGTAGTGCACCGACACCCGCTGGCCGGCGGTGGCGATCGCGCCCTCGCCCGGTGTGCTGTCCTCGTACTGCAGTCCGCTTTCGGTGGTGGTCAGATTCATGTCGGGGTCTGGCGGTGGCGATCAGCAAGCCTAACCGACGGCCGGCCGCCGCGCGGTGCGTGGCCGAAAGCTAGAATGTCGACCCGCGACGTTTCCAGTGGCTTGCCGACATGAGTCTTTCCCTTCGCGACCAGCTTCTGCAGGCCGGCCTGATCGATCCCAAGAAGGCCAAGCAGGCCGCCCGGGCCCAGCACCAGCAGCGCCAGCAGCAGGCCCGGCGTCCCGAGGGCGAGCCCGATCCGCGCGAGCAGGCCGCGGCGCGGGCGGCGGCGGAAAAGGCGCAGCGCGACGCCGAACTCAACCGTCAGCGTCAGGACATGCAGCAGCAGGTCGCTCGGCGTGCGGAGATCCGGCAACTGGTGGAACAGCACCGCGTGCCTCGGGTGGACAGCGAACAGCTCTACAACTTCGTCGATGGCCGCAAGGTCCGGCGCATTCCGGTCGACGCCGCCCAGCGCCAGCAACTGGTGGCCGGGCGCCTGGGCATCGTGCGCCACCAGGGCCGTTACGAGCTGGTGCCTGCGGCGATCGCCGAGCGCATCGGCAGCCGCGACCCTCATGTGCTGGTGTCGCTGGCCGGCACCGAGGCGGCCCCGGATGAAAACGATCCCTACAAGGATTTCGTGGTCCCTGACGATCTGACCTGGTAGCCGCGGTCCGAACGGGTCCGAACGGGTCCGGGCGCTGCGCCTGCCGGCACCGCAGGCATCGCACTGCCGCCCTGTGCTGGCGCCGTGCTGGCGCCGTGCTGGCGCCACAGCGTGTTCAACTCGCCGAGCACCCCTGCGCCCGCGTCAGTGGATGCGTTCCGGATCGCATTGCGCTGAACCTGCAAGAAGCGGTCGAACGCAAACGTCGCAGGAAAACGACGCGAGAAATCGACGCAGGAAAACGACGTGGACTGCATTCACCGTTTCGGATGAGGGGCGCCTTCGGGCCAATCCTTGACGTCCTTTCCGTTCGGCCTGCGCCTTTGCGTTGAAACGCAGATTCCAGGGTGAGCCGGGCCGGCCGCCGATGTGCAGCGCAGCCGTAGAGGCCGGGCCGGCGATGGCGGCTTTGCATCTGCGACACTGTGCGCCGAACAACCGCTCGCCGGGGAATGGCCGGAGCACGGCAATGATGCTGCAGGGACTGATGACACCGCTGCGCCGGTTCGCCGGCATCCGTCCCATCGCCGATCTCGGTACCGTGCATCGCGGTCCGCTCGGTCAGGTCGATTGCGAGGTTTCGATGTGGCTGGAGCAGTGGCGCGGCCAGGCGTTGATCGTGATCCAGGTGATCCACCGTCGCGGCAGCAGCTTCGTGCGCACCGGCGTGCTCAAGTGGCCCTGCAGCCGGGCCCGACCGCTGCAGTTGCAGGCGGTGATCGAGGATCTGCGCAGGGTCGAGGCGGCCGTGATCGATGGCAGCGCGCTGGTGGACCGGCGAGGCGTGCTGGGCCGCACGGTGGACGGCATGATTCGCCGCGACTATCTGGGCGAGTACGCGCTGGGCTCGGTGCTGCCTCAACGACCGCGAGTGCGGGTCAGCGCCGCCCTGGAAAACAGCAACGCACAGACCTGGGTGACGCTGACCGAACGCCGTCGCGGTCGTGGCATGACCATGGTGCAATTTCCGCATGCGGCGGTCGCGGCGCTGCGTCAGGCGCTGGAGCGGTACGCCGCCGACGCGGATTGAGCCCTGTCGCATCCGGCTTGGCAGCCCCGGCGGCGGCGTGGGACGCTGCGCCCATGACATCCATCCTGGCATCCATGACCGCCGCCGACCCGCATCGACTGTTATTGCGAATCCTGCCGCCGGTGGAGCCGGTGGGCGGCGATTGCCTGCGCCTGTGCCTGCCGGTGCAGGAAACCTTCCTCAGTCGCGACCTGCCGGCGGGTTCGGCTCAGGTGCTGCGTCGGGGACGGCAGCTCGCCTTTACCGGCGCCGTGCTGCGCAACGCCGCATCCGGTGCTGCGCACGGGCCCGGCGACTGGCCGGTGTGCGCGCACCTCAGCGCGCAGTACGCGTTGCGTGAGCTGAAACCGTGCTGAGACCGGGATGACCAAGCCCCGCGTGCTGCTGCTCATCCCGCCGATGACGCAGCTCAACACGCCATACCCGTCCACCGCTTATCTGAGCGGTTTCCTGCGCTCGCGCGGGGTCGAGGCGGTGCAGGCGGACCTGGCACTGGAACTGGTGCTGCGGCTGCTCTCGCGCGCCGGGCTCAATGCGATGCGCGAGCAGATCCAGACCGTGCCTGGCGCGGACCGGGGGCCGCAGGCGCAGCGCTTTGTCGAACTCCATGCGCAGTACGCGGCCACCATCGAACCGCTGATTGCCTTCCTGCAGCATCGCGACAGCACGCTGGCGCACCGCATCGTCAGCCGCCGCTTCCTGCCCGAAGGGCCTCGCTTTGCCGCACTGGACGTGTACGTGGACGACCAGGGCGGCGATCCCATGGCCTGGGCCTTCGGCGCGCTGGGCATTCAGGACCGCGCCCGGCACCTGGCCACGCTCTACCTCAACGACCTGGCCGACGTGCTGCGTGAAGCCATCGATCCGCGCTTCGAGTTCGTGCGCTACGCCGAGTCTCTGGCGCAGAGCCAGGCCAGCTTCGATCCGCTGGCCGAGGCGCTGGCGGCATCGCCGACGCTCGTCGATCGCACGCTGCAGCAGATCACCCGCGAGGTGATCGAGGCGCGGCGCCCGGATCTGGTGCTGGTCTCGGTGCCGTTTCCGGGCTCGGTGTACGGCGCGTTCCGCATCGCCCAGCAGATCCGTGCGACGTCGCCGCAGACGCAGATCGCGCTCGGCGGTGGTTATGCCAACACGGAACTGCGCGAACTGGCCGAACCGCGCGTGTTCGACTTCTTCGACTACGTGACGCTGGATGCCGGCGAAATGCCCGTGCTGGCGCTGGTCGAATATCTGCGCGGTCAGCGGCCGCGCGAAGCCCTGATCCGCTGCTTCGTGCGCCAGGCCGACGGCCGCGTGCATCTCCTGGATGCGCGCGAGCCGGACATCGCCTTCAACGACGTCGGCATTCCGACCTGGGACGGCCTGCCGCTGGACCGCTACCTGTCGCTGCTGGACATGCTCAATCCCATGCACCGCCTGTGGTCGGACGGGCGCTGGAACAAGCTCACCGCCGCGCACGGCTGCTACTGGAAGAAGTGCAGCTTCTGCGACGTGAGCCTGGACTACATCTCGCGCTACGACGCCGCCAGCGCCGCGACGCTGGTGGATCGCGTCGAGGCCATCGTGCGCGAAACCGGCCAGACCGGTTTCCATCTGGTGGACGAGGCCGCCCCGCCCAAGGTTCTCAAGGCCTTCGCGCAGGAACTGCTGCGGCGCGGCGTGGCCATTTCCTGGTGGGGCAACATCCGCTTCGAAAAGTCCTTCAACCCCGCGTTGTGCCGGTTGTTGGCGGACAGCGGCTGCATCGCCATTTCCGGCGGCCTGGAAGTGGCCTCGGATCGTCTGCTCAAGCTGATGCAGAAGGGTGTCACCGTCGAACAGGTGGCGCGCGTCACGCACGCCTTCACCGACGCCGGCATCCGCGTGCACGCCTATCTGATGTACGGCTTCCCGACCCAGACCGTGCAGGACACCGTGGACGCACTCGAATACGTGCGCCAGATGTTCGAGGCCGGCTGTCTGGACTCGGGCTTCTGGCATCGCTTCACCTGCACCGTGCATTCCCCGGTGGGGCGCGATCCGGGCGCCTACGGCATCGAACTGGTGGCACCGCTGCCGGGCGCATTCGCAAGGAACGACATCGGATTCATCGATCCAACCGGCGTCGATCACGACGCACTCGGCATTGCGCTGAACCAGGCGCTGTACAACTACATGCACGGCATCGGCCTGGAACAGGATGTGCGGCGATGGTTCGACCAGCGTGTGCCCAGGCCCCGGGTACCGCAGAATTTCATCGCGCGAGCGCTGGAGACATGACCCTGGTGCGCCGCGCGGGCCGGGACCGAAGCCTGCCGGTGTGGTGCAGCGTCTGCAGCGCGCCTGGCGCGCCGCGCTGACCGGCAGGGCGCCGCAGGAAGCCGCCGGCGGCTCAGTAGCCCAGGGCCTGCCGGCGTGCGTCGGCAGTGGGCAGCGGATCGGTCTTGTCGGCCACCACCGGCAGCTCGGTGCAGCGCCGGCGGTTGAGGTCGACCAGTTCCGCGGCGCCGGTGTCCAGGTCGAAGCTGTCGGTGATCGCCCTGACCGGGCACATCGGCACGCAGGCGGCGCAGTCGATGCAGACCTCGGGGTCGATGTACAGGCGCTGGTCGGAGCCGTGAAAGCAGTCCACCGGGCAGACGCTGACGCATTCGGTATAGCGGCAGTCCTGGCAGTGATCGGTGACGACGTGGGTCATCGCTCAGTCCGCCCCGGCCTCTGCGCGCGCCAGGCCGACTTCGACGCGGTTGTCGGAGAAGGTCGGTGCACGGCCCAGATCGGCCATGGCGGTGGGATTGAGCGCGGCCGGCGTGGCCTGTGCGCGCGACGTCGCCACCCAGTGCCCCATGGGGGCGATGACGACGCCGGGCATGGTGTCCTCGCCGACCCTGGCGATGGCGACGAACGCGCCGCGTGCGTTGTGGACGCGCACGACGTCATTGTCGGAGATGCCGCGGGCCTGGGCATCGCTGGGGTGCAGAAGGACCTTCTGCTCGCCCTCGCGCGCGACCTGGCGCCGATGGTTGCCGAAGGTCGAGTTGATGAAGGCGTGGCTCTTGGGCGACATCATGGCCAGCGGGTAGCGGGGGTCCGCGGCAGTCGCGCCCAGGCCGGATTCGCGTGGCGCCACCCAGGTGGGCAGAGCGGGCACCGGCGATCCATCCTGGTGATCGTTGCTGCCCTGGCGGAAGGTGGGCAGCACGAAATTGCCGCCGGCGGCCATCGATGCCAGCAGCTCGACCTTGCCAGAAGGCGTGGGAAAGTTGCCCTGCGCGTGGGGCGCGTAGACGTCCGCCGACGGCAGATTCAGTCGCGCCCAGCCCTGCTTTTGAAGCTGTTCGAGCGTGATGCCCTGCATCACGGGGCTGTCCCAGTCCACCGATTCGAGCAGGATCTGCTCGTCGCTGCGCTGGAAGTAGGGATCGTCCAGCCCCAGGGTGCGGGCCAGCCGGCGGAACAGTTCCGAGTTGGGGACCGCCTCGCCCAGCGGTGCGATGGCCGGAGGGTTGTAGCTCAGGTACAGATGTCCCCAGGAGAACATCAGGTCCAGCTGCTCGACCTGCGTGGTGGCCGGCAGCACGAGGTCTGCGTAGCGCGCGGTGTCGGTCAGGAAATGCTCGCTGACCACGGTGAACAGATCCTCGCGCGCCAGACCTTCCTTGAGCCGGAGCTGGTCCGGGGCGACCACCAGCGGATTGCTGTTGTAGACGAACAGCGATTCGATCGGCGGGTCCAGGCCGAGGTCGCCGGTGAGGGCGCGGCCCAGTTGCCTCTGGTTGAGCACGCGCGTGC
>JAJFJX010000158.1 GCA_021773655.1 Panacagrimonas sp. | reverse complement strand
CGCACACCCACCCCCGACCCGAGCGCGTCACCGTGCTCAGCGGTGCACTGGGACTGGGGTTCGGCACCGTCTACGACCAGACCCGCCTGCAGGTCTTCAGGGCCGGCGACTACTACGTCAATCCTCCGGGCGTACCGCACTATCTGGGATTTGCACAGGACACGGTGGTGCAGATCACCACCGAAGGCCCCTGGAGCCTTGAGTACCTGCAGCCGCATCGTTCAACCCGGGATTCAAACCGCCCGTGATTCTGCGTAATCTGGCCGCCCGAACTCCGGTCCGCCGCACTCCATGGCTCTGAATCCGCAAGCGCAAACCCCTGGCGGCAGCGTCCAGTTCATCGGCGGCCTGGCCCGGCGCCTGGTGGCCGACCGGCTGCTGAGCGAAGAACAGGCGCGCGACCTGCAGGCAAAGGCCCTGCGCAGCAACATGCCGATCGTGTCGGTGATCGTCGAGGGCCGCAGTGTCCCGGCGCTGAAGCTGGCCGAGGCCGCCAGCCAGGAGTTCGGCGTCCCGCTGATCGACCTGGGCTCGGTGTCCCTCGACCCGGTGCTGCTGGCGGAAGTCGGCGACAAGCTGCTGCGCAAGAGCCATGCCCTGCCGCTGTTCAAGCGTGGGCGGCGGCTGTTCCTCGCGGTATCGGACCCGACCAACCTGCAGGCGCTCGACGAGATCAAGTTCGCCACCGGCCTGACCACCGAGGCGATCCTGGTCGAGGAGGACAAGCTCGCCAAGGCCATCGAGACCGCGGCCTCGCAGGTGGAATCGGCGAGCCTCAACTTCGGCTCCGAGGAGGAACTCGCCAACCTGGAGGTGCTGGACACCGACGCCGATCCCGGCGACGTCACAAAATCCGACGCCGACGATGCCCCCATCGTCAAGTTCGTCAACAAGATCATGGTCGACGCCATCAACCAGGGCGCTTCCGACATCCATTTCGAGCCCTACGAGAAAATCTTCCGCATCCGCTATCGAAAGGATGGCGAGATGCGCATCGTGGCCAGCCCGCCTCAGCAGCTCGCGGTGCGCATCGCCGCCCGCGTCAAGGTGATGAGCCGGCTGGACCTGGCCGAACGTCGCGTGCCGCAGGACGGGCGCATCAAGTTGCAGGTGTCGCGCAACAAGGCGATCGACTTTCGCGTCAGCACCTGCCCCACCCTGTGGGGCGAAAAGATCGTCTGCCGCATCCTCGACCCCACCCAGGCAAAGCTCGGCATCGACGCCCTGGGCTACGAGGAACACCAGCGGAGCCACTACGTCAGCGCGCTGGAAAAGCCCCAGGGCATGATCCTGGTCACCGGCCCCACCGGATCGGGCAAGACGGTGTCGCTCTACACCGGCCTGAACATCCTCAATACCGAGGACGTCAACATTTCGACCGCCGAAGACCCGGCGGAAATCAACCTTCCGGGAATCAACCAGGTCAATGTCAACCCGCGCGTGGGCCTGACCTTCGCCTCGGCGCTCAAGGCCTTCCTGCGCCAGGATCCGGACGTGATCATGGTGGGCGAGATCCGGGACCTGGAAACCGCGGAGATCGCGATCAAGGCTGCTCAGACCGGCCATCTGGTGCTCTCGACCCTTCACACCAACGACGCGCCCCAGACCATCGTGCGCCTGATGAATATGGGCGTGCCGGCATACAACCTGGCGTCGACGCTGACCCTGATCATCGCCCAGCGCTTGGCGCGCAAGCTGTGTCCGGTGTGCAAGAAACCGGCCGACATCCCGCGACCGGAGCTGCTCAAGGAGGGCTTCACCGCCGCGGAGGTCGATGCACCGGGCTTCAAGCTGTACCGGGCCGTGGGCTGCGATCAGTGCGACCGGGGCTACAAGGGCCGGACCGGCGTCTATGAGGTCATGCCGTTTTCCGAGGCGATGGGACGCATCATCATGGAGGGCGGCAGCGCGATGGAGATTGCCGATCAGGCGCGCAAGGAAGGCGTCAGCGACCTGAGGACCTCGGCCCTGCTCAAGGTCAGAAACGGTGTCATCGACCTGCTGGAAGCCAACCGGGTGACGGTGGCCGATTAAAGACCCGGGGCCTGTGCGCCGGAATTGCGGATCACGAGGGATAGATCATGGCCGGGGCAGCAGCAGTCAAGGAATACAACTTCCAGTGGGAGGGCACCGACCGCAAGGGCTCGCGCGTCAAGGGTGTCACCCAGGGGCCGAGCGAGGCGATGGTGCGCATGCAGTTGCGCCGCCAGGGCGTCAACCCGATCCGCGTGCGCCGCAACATCGAGCTGTTCAGCAGGAAGCGCAAGATCACCAGCGGCGACATCTCCATCTTCAGCCGCCAGATGGCGACCATGATGTCCGCCGGCGTGCCCCTGGTGCAATCGCTGGAAATCGTCGGCCGCGGCCACGAGAACCCGGCGATGAGCGAGCTGATCCTGGGCATCAAGACCAACATCGAATCCGGTCGCAGCCTGGCCGAATCGCTGGCGCAGTACCCGCTGCATTTCGATGACCTGTTCGTCAATCTGGTCGACGCAGGCGAACGCTCCGGCACCCTGGAAACACTGCTCGACAAGATCGCCACCTACAAGGAAAAGACCGAGAAGATCAAGAAAAAGGTCAAGAAAGCGCTGGTCTATCCTTCGGCGGTGATGGTGGTGGCCTTCATCGTCACCGGCATCATGCTGTACTTCGTGGTGCCGCAGTTCCAGTCGCTGTTCGAAGGCTTCGGCGCCGACCTGCCGGCGTTCACCAAGATGGTGGTGTCGCTGTCCGACGTCGTGCGCGAATACTGGTGGGCGATGCTGATCGGCATCGTCGGCGTCGTCCTGGTGTTCGGCTACTTCAAGAAGCGCTCGCTCAAGTTCCGTCGCTTTCTCGACCGTGTCGGCCTCAAGTTTCCGGTGGTGGGCGACATCCTCTACAAGTCGGCGGTGGCCCGCTATGCGCGCACCTTGTCCACCATGTTCGCCGCCGGCGTGCCGCTGGTCGAAGCCATGGGCTCCGTGGCCCGCGCCTCGGGCAACATCGTGTTCGAGGACGCGATCATGGTGATGCGTGACCAGGTCGCCTCCGGCCAGCAGCTGCAGCTGGCGATGCAGCAGAGCACCCTGTTCCCACCCATGGCCGTGCAGATGGTGGCCATCGGCGAGGAGTCCGGGTCGCTGGACCAGATGTGCGCCAAGGTCGCCGAGTTCTACGAAGACGAAGTCGATTCGCTGGTGGACTCGCTGACCAGCCTGCTGGAGCCGATCATCATGGCGGTGCTGGGCGTGCTGGTGGGCGGCCTGGTGGTCGCCATGTACCTGCCGATCTTCAAGCTCGGCCAGGCGATCTGACGCCGCGCCCCTCTACAGCAGCGCCGGGCCCGCCAGACGGGCCCGGCCTCCGTGACCTGAATGTTCGAACTCCTCGAGTCCAGCCCTGCCACGCTCGCAACCGTCGTCGGGCTGCTCGGCCTGTGCATCGGCAGCTTCCTCAACGTCGTTGCCTACCGCCTGCCGAAGATGATCGAACAGGACTTCGCGGAGGCCTGCCGCGAGCAGTACGGCGTGCCGCCCGCGAACGATGACGCCCGCGTATCGCTGGTCCTGCCGCCTTCGAGCTGCCCGGCATGCAATGCGCGCATCAAGCCCTGGCACAACCTGCCGGTGCTGGGCTGGCTGTGGCTGCGCGGCCGCTGCGCGGCCTGCCATACGGCGATTTCGGTGCAGTACCCGATCGTGGAGCTGCTCTCCGGGGTGTTTTCGCTGCTGTGCGTCTGGCGCTTCGGCTACTCGCCACAACTGCTTCCGGCGCTGCTGCTCAGCTGGTCACTGATCGCGCTGACCGTGACCGACCTGCGCACGATGTATCTGCCGGACAATCTCACCCTGCCACTGCTGTGGCTGGGCCTGCTGCTGAGCCTGAAACCGGTGTTCGCCGACCCGGTGTCCGCCATTGCCGGCGCCGCGGCCGGTTACCTGCTGCTGTGGAGCATCTTCTGGGCGTTCAAGCTGGCCACCGGCAAGGAGGGCATGGGCTACGGCGACTTCAAGCTGATGGGGGCACTGGGCGCCTGGCTGGGCTGGCAGGCGCTGCCGCAGATCGTGCTGCTTTCGGCGGTGGTCGGCGCCGCGGTCGGCATCATGCTGATGCTCGCGCGCAAGGCCGAATGGTCCTCGCGCATTCCGTTCGGGCCCTACATCGCCGGCGCCGGCTGGATCGCGCTGATCTGGGGCGAACATATCAACCGCGTCTATCTGGGCGTTGCGAGCGTGGGCTGATGTCGCGCTTCACCGTAGGCCTGACCGGCGGCGTGGCCAGCGGCAAGTCGCTGGTCAGCAGCCAGTTCCGCGCGCTCGGAGTGCCGGTGCTGGACGCCGACCAGGTCTCGCGCCAGGTGGTCGAACCCGGCCAGCCGGCGCTCGCTCAGATCGCGGCGCAGTTCGGTGGCCGGGTCCTGCAGGCCGATGGCCAGCTCGATCGGCGCCGCCTGCGCGAGATCGTGTTCGCCGACGACGAGGCACGTCTGCAACTCGAGCACATCACCCACCCGCCGATCCGCGAGGTCATCCGCACCTGGATGGACGCACAGTCCGCGCCCTACTGCATGCTGGAGAACGCGATCCTGTTCGAGTCCGGCATGGATCGTCTGGTCGACCGGGTGCTGGTGGTGGACGTGCCCGAGGCGCTGCAACGCGAACGTCTGCAGGCGCGCGACCTGATCGATGCCGACCTGGTCGAGCGCATGCTGGCGGCGCAGAGCCCGCGCGCGCTGCGCCTCGAACGGGCCGACGACGTGGTGCTCAACACCGGATCGCCGGAGCAGACCGCCGCCGCCGTGCGGCGCCTGCACCGGGACTATCTGGCGCGGGCCCAGGCCGTTCGGGGCGGGTGATCCGGCAGGACCTGAACCGCGTTCTTCGTTGCCCCTGTGGGTGGGCTGGTTCACACTGGTGCGGTGCTGAATTCCTTGAGGACATGACTCGCAGGCGGATTCTTGTGTCTGACGAGGCGCGACAACGAGTCATGGCGGCCCCATGGCGAGGACGCGCAACGCAGTCAGGCGCAAAGACCCCGCGAATTCGTTCGGGAAGGCGCGCAGCACGACCTCAGATTCTCTTGAAACCCACTTTTGCCCCTACCGGAACGGCGTGAGTCCAGGACTGGAAGCAATCGTCTTTGAACAGCCGCTCAACGAGCGTATCCGGACCTTCCTGCGTCTGGAGTTCCTGTTCGGACAATACGAGCATCACCGGGCGGACCCCTCCGCCTACGGCGCGCGCGCGCGCCTGACGGCGCTGCTGGACGTTCTCACCGTGCTGGGTCGCACGGACCTGAAGAAAGACGTGCTCAAGGACCTGCATGAGCAGCACGCCGCGCTCGCTCGCCTCTCCAACCGGCCCGGCGTCGACGACACGCGCCTGCAACTGGTGCTCAATGAAATCGCCGCCGCCGTCGCCGGCCTGCAGCAGATGCCCAGCCAGATCGCCTCCATTGCGCTGCGCGAGAACGAATTCCTGGTGTCGATCCACAATCGCACATCGATCCCGGGCGGCACCTGCGCCTTCGACCTGCCGGCCTACCATCACTGGCTGTCGCAGCCGTCCGAGCAGGTCTCGACCGATCTAGACAGCTGGTTTGCCGACCTGATGCCGCTTGCCCAGGCGATTCTGCTGGACCTTCGGCTGCTGCGCGGCAGCGTGCCGCTGGTCGACGCGGTCGCGCCCGGCGGCACCTACGTCCATGCGCCACAGACGGCGTGCAGCCTGATCCGGGTATTCGTACCCGCCACCGACGGCGTGTATCCGGAGATCAGCGCCGGCGCGCATCGCTTCACCCTGCGGTTCATGCAGCTGCGCGACGTCAGCCAGCGCTCCGGACAGGCGCACCGGGACATCCCGTTCAGGCTTCAGTGCTGCGCGTTCTGAGAGGAAGGAAGGCCCGGACGAGGCCCAGGGCATGGGTCGCCGGTCTGTTTCCAAGTTCGCAAGCCGGCGCGTCAACAACGTCGGAGGCCCGTGGCTTCACACCTCGACCATCTGGAAATCCGCCTTGCCGGCCCCGCAGTCGGGGCAGGTCCAGCTGTCCGGGATGTCCTCCCAGCGGGTCCCGGGGGCGATGCCCTCTTCCGGCAGGCCCTTGGCCTCGTCGTACTCGAAATCACACACCAGGCATTGCCACTTCTTCATCGGTCGACCTCGAAACTCGTGAATATCCCCCCGGGGTTCACGCGGCGCTGGCCGGCGAACGGCGCGGATTTTACGCGGTTTGCAATCCGCAGATCGATGCGGCTCCCGGTGCCCGGATCGCAGGCAAAAAAGAACCGGATCGGCGCGTGCCGGACCCGGTCAGGGGGGAGAGATCGGTAACGGCCCAATGGGCCGCCCGGTGACGACTTCGACGTCCCGGATGATGGGGGCGGATGCGACGAACCCTGGACTTGCCCGGCGGTGCGTCACATCAACGTGGCGTCATCATGTCCCGCACCGCGCCACGACGGAGGGCGGGACCGATGAAAGCGGGCGCGTGACCGACGACCGTGCGCCGACCCCGCATTGCGCAGCCCGGCGCCACCGTCGATCCCCGCCGGAGCACCGTTCATCGCCGTGGCCTCGGGGCGCCGCGCCGGCCGCCGACGCGGTGTCCTGACACCGGACTGAACTGAACTGAACCGAGGCCGACCTGACGCTGCGCAGCCGGTGCGATTACACTCTGCACGCTTCGATCTGATCGCGATCCCCACTGCGTTTCCCATGAAATCTCACCTACAGGCGTTGCTCGGCCAGGCCTTGGCGTCCGCGTCATCCGCTCTGGGCCAGCCCCTGGAACTTCCGGCCGGACTGCAGATCGACCCCGCCCGCGACCCCCGCCACGGCGACTTCGCGACCAATCTGGCGCTGGTGGTCGCCAAGTCGCTGCGGCAGGCACCGCGTGCCGTGGCCGAGTTGCTGGTGCGGCACCTGCCCGATTCTCCGCTGGTGACGCGGGTCGAGATCGCCGGGCCCGGGTTCATCAATTTCTTCCTGGCACCTGCCGCGTTCCAGGCGGTGGTCGAGCAGGTGCTGAGCGCAGGCGCCGATTACGGCCAGGACCGCAGCGGCGCGCACGGTCGGATCCTGGTGGAGTACGTGTCGGCCAATCCCACCGGCCCGATGCACGTCGGTCACGGTCGCGGCGCGGCCTACGGCGACTCTCTGGCCCGCATCCTGGCCGCCACCGGCTGGCAGGTGCACCGCGAGTACTACATCAACGATGCCGGCCGCCAGGTCGACATCCTCACGGTCAGCGTCTGGGTGCGCTATCTGCAGGGGTGCGGGGAAGTGATCGCCTTTCCCCGCCGCGGCTACCCGGCCGACTACGTCGGCGTCACCAGCGCACGCATCCGGGCCGAACGAGGCCAAGACTTCCAGCGTGGCGCGGCCGACGTACTGGCCGGCCTGCCGGTCGACCCCGATATCGACGTGGACGCCGACGAACCGACCCGCGCCCAGATCAAAGGGGGCCAGGAGGCCTACGTCGATGCACTGATCGATCGTGCCCGCAGCATGCTCGGCGAGGGGTACAAGGTGATCCAGCGCGCGGCGCTGGACGATCAGCTCGCCGCCATCCGCGCCACGCTCGATGCCTTTGGCGTGCATTTCGACCAGTGGTACTCGGAGCGTTCGCTGGTCGATTCCGGATTCGCCCGTACCGCCATCGAGCGCCTGCGCGAAGGCGGCCACGTCTACGAGCAGGACGGCGCAACCTGGCTGCGCACCAGCGCCCTGGGTGACGAAAAAGATCGTGTGCTGTTCAAGGCCGATGGCGCGGCCACGTATTTCGCCAATGATCTGGCCTATCACATCGACAAGCTCGACCGTGGCTACCCGCTGCTGCTGGATGTCTGGGGCGCCGACCACCACGGCTACATCGCGCGTGTCCGGGCTGCCATCACGGCACTGACCGGGCACAAGGATGCGCTTCGTGTGCAGCTGATGCAGTTCGTCACGCTCAGCTCGGGGCGCATGGGCAAGCGCAGCGGCAACTTCGTCACCCTGCAGGACCTGATCAGTGAGGCCGGCACGGATGCGACGCGCTTCTTCTACCTGCTGCGCTCGCACGACCAGCATCTGGAATTCGACATCGAACTGGCGCGCTCGCAGTCCAACGACAACCCGGTCTACTACGTCCAGTACGCGCACGCGCGCATCTGCTCGGTGTTCCGACAACTCGCCGAACGCGGGCAGCAGTTCGATCCCGCGGCCGCACCGAGCGCGCTGCACCGGCTGGTCGAACCCCAGGAAAGGCACCTGCTCGGCGTGCTGCAGAGGTATCCGGATTCGCTGCAGGCGGCGGCGGTGCAGTACGCCCCGCACCAGTTGGCGTTCTACGTGCGGGACGTGGCTGACGCGCTGCACAGCTACTACAACGCGCACAAGTTCCTGGTCGACGACCCGGATCTGCAGACGGCCCGCCTGGCGCTGATCGCGGCCACCGGGCAGGTGCTGCGCAATGCGCTGGACCTGCTGGGCGTGAGCGCGCCGGAGTCGATGTAATGGCGCGCGACTACGTGGCGCGCAACCGACGACCGCCGACCCGCCCGGCCGGCCTGCCCGGCTGGGTCTGGCTGGTCGCAGGGCTGTCGATGGGTCTGGTGGTGGCGGTGGTCGTCTACATCGGCAGGCCCGCCACCCCCATGCCCTTGAGCCAGGCCGCGATGTCGAGCGCCCCCAAGCCCCGTCCGCGGGTGGAAATCCCGCCGGCGGAAAAGGCGCGGTTCGACTTCTACACGCTGCTGGAGAAGGAGCAGGTGGTGGTACCGGTGCAGGAACCGGAGCCCGAGGCCAGTCCCCGCCCCGCACGCCCTCCCGTGGCCGACGCCACTGCTGAGAAGTCGATCCCGACACCGACACCGGCTCCCGCTGCGAAGCCGGCCGCGGCGCCAACACCGTCGACTGCCGCCACCAGCACCCGCTACCTGGTCGTCGCGGGCGCCTTCCAGGACGCCCGCAACGCCGAGGAGCACAAGGCGCGGCTGGCCTTCGTCGGCGTCGAAGCGGACATCGAGCGGGTCACCGGCCAGGATCGAAAGACCTGGCACCGCGTACGCATCGGCCCTTCCAGCCTGGAGCGCGCCACCGCACAACTGGCCCAGATCAAGGCCAACGGCTTTGACGGCCGGGTGGTGAAGCTGCCCTGAAGCGCAGGGCGCTCAGATCTTGAGCAGCTTGAACCCGAGCGTGTAACGACCGGCCGGATCGTTCGGGAACGGACGGCCCAGGCACAGGGCACCGTTGCCCACCAGCTTGATCTCGTCGCCCAGCAGCCGCATCGGAGCTGCCGGAGCGCTGTCGAAACGGATCCAGGTGCCGTTGCGGCTGATGTCCTGTAGCACCCAGGAGCCACTGCGGCACAGCACGCGCAGATGCTGCGAGGACATGCGCTGCTCGGCATCAGGGATGCGCAGTTCGTTGAGCCCGCCACGTCCGATGTTGAGCGGCGGCGACGGTGCGATCAGCTGTAGCTGTCGGCCCAGATGGATCAGCGTCAGCGCTGCGCGCGATTCGGTCGGCGCCGGAGGCGGCGCGAACTGGGTCCGCATCTGGGTGACCGCTTCGTCCCAGTCCAGCGTGTGGATCTCGATATCGCCCAGCCCGCGGATGGGCCGCACACCGTAGGGCCGCACGCGGCGGCGGATGTCGGCGGGCAGCATCGGGACGGTTTCCGAGGCGACGAAGATATAGCCCGCCAGGTCAGGTACCAGCTTGTGCAGACGCGCCGCGACGTTGACCGCCATGCCCGACACATCCGGCCGGCCGAGCACATCGCGAAACTCGACCACGCCCGCATGCAGGCCGGCATAGAGCTTGCGGCCGACGATACGCGCAGCCTGCTGGCATTCGATGGCGGCGTTGGCGGCATCGGCCAGGCACTGGTCGGGGCGGTCGAACACTGCCAGCAGGCCGTCGCCGTCGGCCTTGAGTGCCTGCCCCTCGGAACGCTCGATCTGCCGGGTCAGCTCATTCATCAGCGGATCGAGCATGGCGTCGGTGCGCGCATCGCCGAAGCGCGCGCGCAGCTCGGTGGCGGCGGCGATGTCGAGAAACAGGATGGCGGCGGTGCGGCGCTCGCTCATGGCGGGTCACACGATAGGGGCGCTCCATGCTAGCGGCAGCGCGCACGCGCGCCTACCTGTCGGAGTGTCGGCGCGTGACCGGTGTCTCAGGCCGTTTCGAAGCCGTAGTAGTCGCGCAGCAGCTCGTAGAGCCGTCGGTGGTGATGCGCCAGGTCCGCGCCACGCTGGAAGAATGCCTCGCTGGCCACACCGAAGAACTCGGCCGGACTCTCGGCGCCGTAGGGATCGAGCACCCGCGGCCGGCGCAGGCGCCGCAGGCGGTCGAACTCGCTTTGCATCACCTGCGCCCACTCGGTGTAATCAGCCAGGCTCGGCGCGCCGTCACCGGCACCGTTTTCGTCGTCGAGCTGATGCGCGAATTCGTGCACGACCACGTTGACCGCGTCCCCATCGAGCGCGGCCTCCACATCCTGCCAGGACAGAACCACCCGATCCCCCTGCCAGGATTCGCCGATGCGCTCCTCGGGCTCGTCCGGCACCAGGCCCAGCTCGTCAGGCTCGGTCACCGGCACCCGGAACGGACCGGGATAGATCAGCACCTCCTTCAACTTCGGAAACGCGGCCGCCCCCGGACGCAGCACCAGCAGGCTGGCCATGCCGGCGACCAGCAAGCGCATCTCGTCGGTGATCTCCATGCCGGCACAGCCGATGAAGCGCTTGTGGCGCAGAAAACGCTGGACCTGCTCACCGAAGCGGGCACGCTGTTCGATGTCCAGGCGCGCCAGCCACGGCAGACGATCCTCCAGCAGATCCCCGGCATCCAGCGGCGAGGATTGCGGTAGCGGCTCGCGCCGCGCGCGCTCCCGGCGTCCGGCAATGAACAGGATGGCGGCGACCAGCGCCGCCAGCCCGATCAGGCTGTTGAGCAGGATCATGGGGGTTGTCGGGGGGGGCTAGAAACCGGCCGAGTTATCGTCGTCCTGCGGCGGCGGCGACTGCCGGCGACGCTTGCGCGCACGCAGGTGCGACAGTGCACGCAGGGTCGCGAATGGCGCCGCCAGCATGGCGACGATGAACAGGATCAGCCAAAGCGCTTCGGCAGGCATGTGGATCTACATTCCCCGCAGATTGGCGAAGCCCAGCATCAGGCGCTTGACCCCGGCGTCGCGAAAACGCACTTCGATCTGCGCGCGGTCGCCATCGCCGTCGAAGCCCAGGATGGTGCCCTCGCCGAACTTGGCGTGCTGCACGCGCTGGCCGAGCCGGAAGCCGCCGGGACCGTGATCGCGACCGGCTGCCGTGCGCCGGGCCGCCGCGCCCGGGGTCAATCCCGAGCCGCGACCGTAGGCGCCCTGGGGCTCGCGGGTTCCGAACGCAGGACGCAGGACACCGGTGCGCGGACGCGTTTCCATCACGCACTCGGGGGGGACTTCCTTGAGGAACAGCGACGGTGCGCCGATCTGCTCGACCCCGTGCACGCGGCGCAACTCGGCATAGGACAGGTACAATCGGCGGCGCGCCCGGGTGATGCCGACATAGAACAGACGGCGTTCCTCTTCCAGGTTGCCTTCGTCGACCGCGCGCATGGACGGGAACAGGCCGTTTTCGACGCCGACGATGAAGACCACCGGGAACTCCAGACCCTTGGCGGCGTGCAGGGTCATCAACTGCACGCAGTCTTCCCCGGGCCCGGCCTGTTCTTCGCCGGCCTCCAGAGCGGCGTGGGTCAGGAACGCGGTGAGCGGATCGAGCACCGGCATGTCGGGGTCTTCGGCGGCCGGTCGCGCGCTGGCGTCGGATTCGAAACTGCGCGCGGCGCTGACCAGTTCGTCCAGATTCTCCAGCCGGCCTTCGGCCTGATCACCACGCCCGGAACCGGCGCCGGACCCGGCCACCTTGCGGAAGTGCTCACGCAGACCACTGCGCGCGATCACCTGCTCGGTGACGGCAGACAGCGCCTGCCCGGCGGTCTGCGCGTGCAGGTCTTCGATGAACTGGACGAAGCGACCGACATTGGCGCCCGAACGACCGAGCTGACCAGCGGCGTTGCGGGCCGCGGTCCATAACGACACTTCGCTGGCGCGCGCGATGTGGCGCAGTCTGTCCATCGTGGTGGCGCCGATGCCGCGCGCGGGGGTGTTCACCGCGCGCTCGAAGCTGCTGTCGTCGTGCCGGTTGTGCAGCAAGCGCAGGTAGGCCAGGGCGTCCTTGATTTCCTGGCGTTCGAAGAAACGCAGGCCGCCGTAGATCCGGTAGGGAATGCGCGCGCGGATGAGGATCTCTTCGAGCACCCGCGATTGCGCATTGGACCGGTACAGGATTGCCAGGTCGGCGTGCCGGCAGCGGCCGTCGAGGTGCTCGCGCAGGCGGCCGGCGACGAACTCGGCCTCGTCGTATTCATTGAATGCGGCGTAGAGCTGGATCGCCTCGCCATCGCCGACGTCGGTCCACAGGTTCTTGCCCAGACGGTTGGTGTTGCGGGCGATCAGGCCGTTGGCCGCCTTGAGGATGGTGCCGGTGGAGCGGTAGTTCTGTTCCAGGCGCACCACCTCGGTGCCGGGAAAGTCATGCTCCATGCGCACCATGTTCTCCACTCGCGCACCACGCCAGGAATAGATGCTCTGGTCGTCGTCGCCGACCGCGAACATCGTGCCGCTGTCGCCGGCCAGTGTCCGCAGCCAGGCGTACTGCAGCGTGTTGGTGTCCTGGAACTCGTCGACCAGGATATGGCCGAAGCGTCGCCGGTAGTGGGCCTGGATCTGCTCGTCGTCGCGGCTCAGCTCGTAGGCGCGCAGCAGCAGTTCGGCAAAGTCCACCAGGCCGGATTGCGCGCAGGACGCCTCGTAGGCGGTGTAGGCACGCAGGTACTGGCGCTGGGTGTAGTCGCCCAGATCCACCAGATCCCGCGGCCGGCGCGCCTCTTCCTTCTGTGCGTTGATCCAGCCGGTGACGGCCCGCGGTGGCCACTGTTCATCCGACATGTCCAGGGCCTTGAGAGTGCGCTTGACCAGGCGAAACTGGTCGTCGGCATCGAGGATCTGGAAGTTCTGGGGCAGCCCGGCCTGCTTCCAGTGCAGGCGCAGCATGCGGTGGGCGATGCCGTGAAAGGTGCCGACCCACATCGAACGGATCGGCGCGGTGACGAGCTGTTCGATGCGCGCGCGCATCTCGCTGGCCGCCTTGTTGGTGAATGTCACCGCCAGGATCGACAGCGGCGAGACGTTCTCCACCGCGATCAGCCAGGCGATGCGGTGCACCAGCACCCGCGTCTTTCCGGAGCCGGCGCCGGCCAGGACCAGGCGGTGCTCCGGCGGTGCGGTCACCGCATCCTTCTGCGCGGAATTGAGGGCGACAAGCAGCGGCGAGATATCGGGCAGGTCCTGCATCTGACGATTCTACCGGGGGCGGCCGGGCAACCCGAGCCCGGCTACCGCTCAGCCTGGCCGATAGACGTTTCGCGACAGGTCGTAATGCAGGTCGATCTCCGCGCGATCACCATTCAGAGCGCCCTGAAAGAACGCCCGCACACGCGCGTTGCGCAGCGCCTGGCCCTCGAAATACGCGTGCGAGTCGCCAACGTGCGGGGCATCGGTGAAATCGACATAGATCAGCTTGCGCGACAGCAACTCGTAGGGGTAATGGCCGAGTCGCGCCTTCTGCTGCTCGCCCATCTTCAGGCGCGAGGCGCGCAACGCACTGTCGTTTTCGTTGATGGTCACGAAAGTCCGGCTGCGCGACGGGATCGCCTCGGTCCAGCCGACGTGGTCCTGGTTGTTGGTGTCCGCGGCCACCAGCAGCACATTGTCGAAGATCAGCAGGTTGCCCCGGTAGTTCGAGGATTTCAGCAGGTTCTTGTAAAGGTAGTTGCCCATGCTGTGCAGCACCATGGTCAGCGAGAAGGGGCAGATCCTGTGCGTGGCCGCGCTGAAGAAGCGGTCCCACTGCTCGCTGTCGCGCGCAAACCGAGATGTCGCTTCGGCCTCGATGCGCCGCAGGTTGTCCTGGTTGATCAGTTCGAGGTGCTTGTGGATGAAAGCCAGGCAGCGATCCAGCGCCCCGGTCGACGCCAGCGCGTCGCGCTTGTCGCTGCGATAGCTGGCCACGCCCTTGATCCCGCCGCCGTCGGCAGGCCAGGTGAACACCAGCACCTCGACGCCGAACTGCTTTTCGAACTTCTCGGCACGATCGATCACCGCGGCCACATCATTGTTGAAACCGTGGACGAAGAACACCAGATTGCGGCCCCTGGCCGTGGTCCGCCCCGGGGCGCGGCCCGTGGCCGAGGCGGGGTTTATCCGCGCCAGCATTCGGCGGGCGACGTAATGGTCGACGAAGTACGGCGCCCCGGTTTGAGGGTCGACGTGCGAGTCCAGTCCGGCCTCCTGTGCCATCTCAGGTGTGATCTGGTCCGGCAGGATGCGGATCTTCCACTTGCGTCCCACGCGCAGGGCCTCGGCCAGGCGCAGCTCGTTGGGGCCCATGTGGTTGGGAGTCGGCTCGAAGGCGGATTCGACGTCGGTGGCAGCCTCGTCGACTTGGCGGTTGGTGACGATGAACATGGGCGCTCCTCACGATGACCGCAGGCCCGGCACCGCCGTCGGTACCGCCAGCACAGACCGAAGAATGCCGCGTTTGACGAGCTGGCGCAGCCAGAAGCAGAAAAGGAGCAGATCAAGTCCCCGGGGTCGCTCAGCAGGGTGAAGCCGGCCCGGCAAAGCCCGATCCTGCAAAAGCGGCGGTTGAACGCAAGGCGCCGCGCAGGGAGAAGCGCGCAAGGCGCAAGAAATAAACAACGCGGCCCGGGTCCACCTTTCTGGCCAGGTGCGCCGCCCGCAACAGTCCTTGGCGTCCTGGTCTGTCGGCTTTGCATCCTTGCGTGGGAATGCACCCCGGGTCATTGGCGCTGATGAAGGCCGGCGACGGCGGCTCGGTGGCGCCGCGCGCAAAGAAAACTTCGGCGTCATGACGAGATTCGCCCGGCAGCATCTCGACGGGGACCGGGCGCGGGTTGCACTACCAGAACCCTTCGGACGCTGGCGAATTGCAACGTTGAACGGCTGCCGCACCACGAAAAAGGGCCCCGCATCCTGGCGGGGCCCCGGGGTCAATCATCAGCGGCGCGGACGCCAGCGCGTCGTGCCGGGGGCGTCGTGCTACTCGTCGCCGCCCTCGTCGGACGACGGCTCGTCACCGGCACTGTCATCGCCGCCCGCATCGCCCTCGCTTGGCGCAGCGATCCGCACCAGGGCTTCGCCGCCGCCGGCTTCGAAGCTGCCTCCACCGGACAGGGCCGACGCCTGCAGGTCGGCCAGCAGGCTGCCACCGCGGGCCCTGCGGCGCTGCTCGTGGTGAGCCAGGCCGGTGCCCGCAGGGATCAGACGACCGACGATCACGTTCTCCTTGAGGCCGCGCAACTCGTCGCGCGAGCCGCGCACCGAGGCTTCGGTGAGCACGCGCGTGGTCTCCTGGAACGAAGCCGCCGAGATGAAGCTCTCGGTGGACAGCGAGGCCTTGGTGATGCCGAGCAGCTGGCGCTCGTAGTTGGCCGACCGCATGTTCTCGCCCTTGAGCTTCCGGTTCTCCGCCAGCACGTGGAAGATCTCGGCCTGCTCGCCCTGCAGGAATCTGGAGTCGCCGGGCTCGCTGATCTCGACCTTGCGCAGCATCTGACGAATGATCGTCTCGATGTGCTTGTCGTTGATCTTCACGCCCTGCAGGCGATAGACGTCCTGGATTTCCTTGACCAGATAGTTCGCCAGCGCGGTGACGCCCTGCAGACGAAGGATGTCGTGCGGGCTGGGCTCGCCGTCGGAGATGATCTCGCCCTTCTCCACCGACTCACCTTCGAAGACGCGGATCTGCACCCACTTCTGCACCAGCGTCTCGGTCTCTTCGCCATCGGCGTCGACGATCTTGATGCGCTGCTTGCCCTTGGTGGCGGCGCCGAACTTGATCGTTCCACTGGCCTCGGCGAGCACTGCCGGTTCCTTGGGCTTGCGGGCCTCGAACAGATCGGCCACGCGCGGCAGACCGCCGGTGATGTCGCGGGTCTTGGACGATTCCTGCGGGATACGCGCGACCACGTCGCCGACCTTGCACTCGGCCTCGTCCTCGACCGTGACCACCGCCTTGGGCGGCAGCGAGTAGCTGGCCGGGATGTCGGTGCCGGGGAAACTGAGCTGCTGGCCATTGGCGTCGACCAGCATCAACAGTGGCCGCAGGTCCTTGCCCGCGCTGCCGCGCGACTTGGGCTCGGTGATGACCAGGTTGGTGACGCCGGTGACCGGGTCGGATTCGCGGGTGACGGTGACGCCTTCCTCGAAATCCTGGAACTTCACGTAGCCGGCCAGCTCGGTGACGATGGGGTGCATGTGCGGGTCCCACTTGGCCAGACGCTGGCCACCCTGCACCGGCACGCCGTCCTTGACCAGGATGGTGGCGCCATAGGGGATCTTGTAGCGCTCACGCTCGCGGCCGTCGGCGGCCACGACACCGATCTCGCCGGAACGCGACACCGCCACCAGCAGGCCTTCCTTGTTGGTGACGGTCTTGAGATTGTGCACGCGGGCAGAACCGGCAGCCCGCACATCGACACCGTCGCTGGACACCGCACGCGAGGCGGCGCCACCGACGTGGAAGGTGCGCATGGTCAACTGGGTGCCGGGCTCGCCGATCGACTGTGCGGCAATGACGCCCACCGCTTCGCCGATGTTGACGCGATGGCCGCGCGCCAGGTCGCGCCCGTAGCAGTTGGCGCAGATGCCGAAAGGCAGTTCGCAGGTGATCGGCGAACGCACCCAGACTTCGTCGACGCTGTTGCGTTCCAGCACGTCGGCGGCCGCTTCGTCGATGATCGTGCCGGCCGGGACGATGACGTCCTCGCTGGCGGGGCTATAGACGTCGCGCAGCACCACGCGGCCCAGCACGCGGTCCCGCAGCGGTTCGAGGATGTCGCCGCCCTCGACGATGGGCATGATCAACAGGCCCTGGTCGGTGCCGCAATCCTGCGCGGTCACCACCACGTCCTGCGCCACGTCGACCAGACGGCGGGTCAGATACCCGGAGTTGGCGGTCTTGAGTGCGGTATCAGCCAGGCCCTTGCGCGCGCCGTGGGTGGAGATGAAGTACTGCAGTACGTTGAGACCTTCACGGAAATTGGCCGTGATGGGCGTTTCGATGATCGAGCCGTCGGGCTTGGCCATCAGGCCGCGCATGCCGGCGAGCTGACGGATCTGCGCCGCGCTGCCGCGCGCGCCGGAGTCGGCCATCATGAATACCGAGTTGAAGCTCGGCTGCTCGGTGTCGACTCCGCCCGGCTCGATCGGCATGAGCTGCGCTCCCTTGCGCGGGAACTGGTCTGCCCAGTAGCTGCCGTCGTTGATCCGGGTGGTGACCTTTTCCTTGCCGATGCGCTTCATCATCGCCTTGGCGATGTCGTCGTTGGCGCGCGACCAGTGGTCGACCACGCGGTTGTAGCGCTCCTGCTGCGTGGTCAGGCCCTCGGTATATTCGCGGGCGACTTCTTTGACCTTGTTCTCGGCGGCGGCAAGGATCTCGACCTTCTCGTCAGGGATGACGATGTCGTCGAGGCAGAAGCTGATGCCCGACTTGGTGGACATGCGAAAGCCGGTGTACATGATCTGGTCGGCGAACACGACCGTGTCCTTGGTGCCGCAGATGCGGTAGACGCGGTTGAGGACGCGCGACACTTCCTTTTTGGTCAGCGTGCGGTTGATCACCGAAAACGGGATCTTCTCGGGCAGGATGTCCGACATCAGCGCACGGCCGGTGGTGGTCTCCACCACGTGGGTGATCTTCTCGCCCTCTTCGGTGATGTCGTCCAGGCGCACACGGATCCTGGCCTGCAGGTCCAGCGCGCCGGACTCGTAGGCGCGGTGCACTTCGGCCACGTCGGACAGCACCATGCCCTCGCCCTTGGCGGCGACGCGCTCGCGCGTCATCCAGTACAGGCCGAGCACGACGTCCTGCGACGGCACGATGATCGGGTCGCCAGAGGCCGGCGACAGGATGTTGTTGGACGCCATCATCAGCACGCGTGCTTCGAGCTGGGCTTCGAGCGACAGCGGCACGTGCACGGCCATCTGGTCACCGTCGAAGTCGGCGTTGAAGGCCGTGCAGACGAGCGGGTGCAGGTTGATGGCCTTGCCTTCGATCAGCAGCGGTTCGAAGGCCTGAATGCCCAGACGGTGCAGGGTCGGCGCACGGTTGAGCATCACCGGATGCTCCTTGATGCACTCTTCCAGGCAATCCCAGACCACGGCCTCTTCACGCTCCACCATCTTCTTGGCGGCCTTGATAGTGGTGGCGTGGCCCTTGCGCTGCAGCAGCGAAAAGACGAAGGGCTTGAACAGTTCCAGCGCCATCTTCTTGGGCAGGCCGCACTGATGCAGCTTCAAGGTCGGGCCGACCACGATGACCGAACGGCCGGAGTAGTCGACGCGCTTGCCGAGCAGGTTCTGGCGGAAGCGACCCTGCTTGCCCTTGATCATGTCGGCCAGCGACTTGAGCGGGCGCTTGTTGGTGCCGGTGATCGCGCGGCCGCGGCGACCGTTGTCGATCAGCGCGTCCACCGACTCCTGCAGCATGCGCTTTTCGTTGCGCACGATGATGTCGGGCGCGGTGAGTTCGAGCAGGCGCTTGAGGCGGTTGTTGCGGTTGATGACGCGGCGGTACAGGTCGTTCAGATCGCTGGTGGCGAAGCGGCCGCCGTCCAGCGGCACCAGCGGACGCAGGTCCGGCGGCAGCACCGGCAGCACCGTCATCACCATCCACTCGGGCTTGTTGTTGGAACTGACGAAGTACTCGATCAGCTTGAGGCGCTTGCCGAGCTTCTTGATCTTGGTCTCGGAACTGGTACCGGCCAGTTCCTCGCGCAGCCTGATCGCCTCCTTCTGCAGGTCGATGGCCTTGAGCAGATCATGCACGGCCTCGGCGCCCATGCGCGCGTCGAACTCGTCACCGTACTTCTCGACCGCATCGAGGTAGTCCTCTTCGGTCAGCAGCTTGCCCTTCTCCAACGGAGTCAGGCCGGGGTCGACCACGATGTGGGCCTCGAAATACAGCACGCGCTCGATGGCGCGCAGCGGCATGTCGAGCAGCAGGCCGATTCGGCTGGGCAGCGACTTCAGGAACCAGATGTGGGCGACCGGCGAGGCCAGGTCGATGTGGCCCATGCGCTCGCGGCGCACCTTGGCCACGGTGACTTCCACGCCGCATTTCTCGCAAACGACGCCGCGGTGCTTGAGGCGCTTGTACTTGCCGCACAGGCACTCGTAGTCCTTGATCGGCCCGAAGATCTTCGCGCAGAACAGGCCATCGCGTTCCGGCTTGAAGGTGCGGTAGTTGATCGTCTCCGGCTTCTTGACCTCGCCGAAAGACCACGAACGGATCACTTCCGGGCTGGACAGCCCGATCTTGATCGCGTCGAAGTCTTCGTATTCTTCGGTCGGGCGGAGAAGGTTGAATAGCTCTTTCATGGTGCCTCTCAGTTAAGCAGTTCGGAAGACGGGTGACGGGAGGCGGGAGACGATGGCGAGACGCTCTTCACGTCTCCCGTCTCCCGAGTCCCCAGTTCCGGCCTCACGGGTTCTGTTCGAGTTCGATATTCAGACCGATCGAGCGAATTTCCTTGACCAGCACGTTGAAACTCTCCGGCATGCCCGCCGACATGCGGTGGTCGCCGTCGACGATGGACTTGTACATGCGGGTGCGGCCGTTGGTGTCGTCGGACTTCACCGTCAGCATCTCCTGCAGGGTGTAGGCCGCACCGTAGGCCTCCAGCGCCCAGACCTCCATCTCGCCGAAGCGCTGGCCGCCGAACTGCGCCTTGCCGCCCAGCGGCTGCTGGGTGACCAGCGAGTACGGACCTGTGGAACGCGCGTGCATCTTGTCGTCCACCAGGTGGTTGAGCTTGAGCATGTACATGTAGCCCACGGTGACCGGGCGCGAGAACGGATCTCCGGTGCGTCCGTCGATCAACTGCGCCTGACCCGAGCGGGGCAGGCCGGCCAGTTCCAGCAGATCCTTGACCTCCTCCTCCGCGGCACCGTCGAACACCGGCGTGGCCACCGGCAAGCCGGCCGTGAGGTTGTGCGCCAGCGCCACGATCTCGGAGTCGGTCAGTTCGTCCAGGCGTTCCTTCTTGGTGCTCTTTCCGACGTAGATCTTTTCGAGGAACCCGCGCAGTTCGCCGACCGCCTTCTGCTGCTTGATCATCTCGTCGATCTTGTTGCCGATGCCCTTGGCGGCCCAGCCCAGATGCACTTCGAGCAACTGCCCGATGTTCATTCGAGACGGCACGCCCAGCGGGTTGAGCACGATGTCGACGGGGGTGCCGTCTTCCATGTGCGGCATGTCCTCGACCGGCACGATCTGGCTGATCACACCCTTGTTGCCGTGCCTTCCGGCCATCTTGTCGCCGGGCTGGATGCGCCGCTTCACGGCCAGATACACCTTGACCATCTTGAGCACGCCCGGCGACAGCTCGTCACCGGCGGTGATCTTGCGGCGCTTGGACTCGAAGCGCTGATCGAAGTAGGCGCGCTGGTCCTTGAGCTGCTTGGCCGCGGCCTCGAGCTGGCTCTGGGCGTCTTCGTCCTGCAGCCGGATCTCGAACCACTTGTCGCGCTCCACCGAATCCAGGTACTCGGCGTCCAGCCTGGCGCCCTTCTTGAGCCTGTTGGGACCGCCGTCAGCGCTCTTGTCCATCAACAGCTTGCGCAGGCGAGCGTAAATGTCGTCCTCGAAGATGCGCTGCTGGTCGTTGAGGTCCTTGCGCACCGCTGCGAGCTCGGATTCCTCGATGGACAGCGCGCGCTTGTCCTTCTTGACCCCTTCGCGAGTGAACACGCGCACGTCGATGACGGTGCCATCCATGCCGGCCGGCACGCGCAGCGAGGTGTCCTTCACGTCGGAGGCCTTCTCGCCGAAGATTGCTCGCAGCAGCTTTTCCTCCGGGGTCAGCTGGGTCTCGCCCTTCGGGGTCACCTTGCCGCACAGCAGGTCGCCGGCGCGGACCTCGGCACCGATGAACACGATGCCCGACTCGTCGAGCTTGCGCAGCGCGGTTTCGTTGACGTTGGGAATGTCGCCGGTGATTTCCTCGGGTCCCAGCTTGGTCTCGCGCGCAACGCAGGTGAGTTCTTCGATGTGAACCGTGGTGAAGCGGTCCTCCTCGACCACCCGCTCCGAGATCAGGATCGAATCCTCGAAGTTGTAGCCGTTCCAGGGCATGAAGGCGATCAGCATGTTCTGGCCCAGGGCCAGTTCACCCAGATCGGTCGAAGGGCCGTCGGCCAGCACGTCGCCGCGGGCGACGTGGTCGCCCGGCTGCACCAGCGGCTTCTGATTGATGCAGGTGTTCTGGTTGGAGCGCGTGTACTTGACCAGGTTGTAGATGTCGACACCGGCCTCACCGGCCACGGTCTCGTCATCGTTGACGCGCACCACCACACGGGCGGCGTCGACCTTGTCGACCACGCCGCCGCGGCGCGCGGTGATGGCGTTGCCCGAATCGATCGCCACCTTGCGCTCGATGCCGGTGCCCACCAGCGGCTTTTCGGTGCGCAGCGTCGGCACCGCCTGGCGCTGCATGTTCGAACCCATCAGCGCGCGGTTGGCGTCGTCGTGCTCCAGGAACGGGATCAGGGCCGCGGCCACCGAGACGATCTGGCGCGGTGACACGTCCATGTACTGGATGCGATCGGGCGTCATGATCGCGAACTCGTTCTGGAACCGGGCCGAGATCAGCTCGCTACTGAAACGGTTCTTGTCGTCGAGCTCGGAGTTGGCCTGCGCGATGACGTAGCGGCCTTCCTCGATCGCCGACAGATATTCGATCTCGGCGGTGACCACGCCGTCGATGACCTTGCGGTAGGGCGTCTCCAGGAAGCCGTAGTCGTTGGTCCGGGCGTAGCAGGCCAGGGAGTTGATCAGGCCGATGTTCGGGCCTTCAGGCGTCTCGATCGGGCACACGCGACCGTAGTGGGTCGGATGCACGTCGCGCACCTCGAAGCCGGCACGCTCGCGGGTCAGGCCGCCGGGCCCCAGGGCAGAAACACGCCGCTTGTGGGTGATCTCCGACAGCGGATTGTTCTGATCCATGAACTGCGACAGCTGGCTGGACCCGAAGAACTCCTTGATCGCCGCGCCCACCGGCTTGGCATTGATCAGGTCCTGCGGCGTGAGGTTCTCGGCCTCGGCCAGCGCCAGGCGCTCGCGCACCGCACGCTCCACGCGCACCAGCCCGGTGCGGAACACGTTCTCGGTCATCTCTCCGACCGCGCGGATGCGACGGTTGCCCAGATGGTCGATATCGTCGGTCTGATCCTCGCCGTTGCGGATGGCGATGATCTGCTTCATCACCGCGACGATGTCGTCGTTGTCCAGTACGCCCGGCCCGGTGATCTCCTCACGGCGCAGGCGGCGGTTGAACTTCATGCGTCCGACGCCTGACAGGTCGTACTTCTCGGGAGCAAAGAACAGCCCGCCAAACAGGGTTTCCGCCGCATCCTTGGTCGGCGGCTCGCCGGGCCGCATCATGCGGTAGATCTCGACCAGCGCTTCGAGGCGCGTTGTCGAAGGATCGATGTTCAGTGTATTGGAGATAAACGGACCGCGATCGAGGTCGTTCACATACAGCGTACGAATATGTTCGATCCCGGCGGCAATAAGCGCCTCGATGAGCTCCGCCGTCAGTTCGGCATTTGCAGCCGCCAGCAGCTCACCCGTCT